>NZ_JABRVS010000001.1:4252480-4556228 GCF_013248905.1 Shewanella sp. VB17 | reverse complement strand
GGCATGCCTTTTGGTTGCTAGTCGTGTGAGTTCAGAGTTAAAAACTTTATTGAAAGGGGTGAGTTTATCTTTTGATAATATTCTTGGGGAGGCCGGATTAAGTGCGGCTATTCAGCCACTTTATCTGCCTGGTGGTATTTTGATGCTTGTGGCCTTATTGGCCGCGCTACTGCAATCTGGCAGCGTAAGGCCAATGACCAGTGCGTTTGGTGAGTCGGGAAAAACCTTATTAGGTGCAGGCTTTGTACTGATGTTTACCATTCCCATGGTACGGATTTTCATCAACTCAGGTGTTAACGCCGGAGATTTAGCCAGTATGCCAGTAGCAACCGCTAATTTCGTTTCAGGTTTAATGGGTGATTTTTTTCCTGGAATTAGTGCCGGAGTTGGCGCTCTGGGAGCATTTATTGCAGGTTCGAATACGATATCTAACATGATGTTCAGTCAATTTCAGTTTGAGGTTGCTCATACTCTCGCTGTGTCGAGTGCAGCCATGGTGTCATTACAGGCGGTAGGGGGCCGCCGCAGGAAACATGATTGCTATCCACAATATTGTGGCAGCTTCAGCCACGGTAGGCTTGTTAGGCCGAGAAGGGGCCACTTTACGTAAAACGGTCATTCCCACTTTCTATTACCTTGTGCTCACTGGCATTATTGGGTTGATAATGATCTATGGTTTCCATATTACCGATGCATTAATGGTTAGCCAACAAGTCCGCTAAGGAGTGAGTATTCTATGCGCATTTATCCGGCCAAACCTCATACGGTGTACTGCTATGGCACCTGCCTTGTAGATATGTTTGATCCCGAGGCAGGGCTTGATGCCATCCACTTACTTGAGCTACAAGGTCTGAAGGTTATTTTTATTGAAAAACAAACCTGTTGTGGCCAGCCTGCTTATAGCTCTGGTTATACGAATGAAGCGAAACGTGTTGCAGCAAGTCAAATGGCACTCTTTACAGAGCCTTGGCCTGTGATTGTATTATCGGGATCTTGCGGTGGCATGATGCATCACCATTATAGACGTATGTTTCAAGGCGATAATATTCAATCACACGTAGAGCAATTTTGCGATCGTGTCTTTGAGTTGACCGAGTTTTTAGTCAATGTGTGTCGTATTAAGCTCGAAGATAAGGGAGATCTCACCTCTGTGGTGATGCACACTTCATGTGCAGCACGCCGTGAAATGAATGTCCATGTGACGGCGACTCAGTTACTCAATCAATTATGCAATGTTGCGCTTCAAGAGCACGCTTACGAGAGCGAGTGCTGCGGTTTCGGCGGTACTTTCGCCGTACGTCATCCTGCTATCAGTCAGGCCATGGTGGAGGATAAGACGCATCATTTGTTAGAGACTAAATCGGTGGCGTTAGTCAGTGCAGATTGGGGCTGTTTATTAAACATTAATGGTGCCTTAGAGTATCAGGGACAGTCGATGAAAGGGCGTCATCTTGCTAGCTTTTTACTTGAACGCATAGGAGGCAAGTAAAATGAGTCATTCATCAGCGGGTCCTGAGCACTTTCATGCTCAAGCTCGGTCTGCACTTGGCGATCCGCAGCTGCGACAAAACTTTCGCGGCGCGATGGATTATCTGCAAGACAAACGAAAAAGTGCTTTTTTTGATCCGGTAGAAGAAGCGCAACTACGCGATCTATCTGCAGCTATCCGTCAACGTTGTTTGAGTAAACTCCCACAGCTACTTGAGCAACTAGAGGCAAACTGTACTCGAAACGGTATTGAGGTGCACTGGGCGGAAAATGATAAAGAAGCCAATGATATTATTGCCAGCATTGCTCAGAGGCATAACGCAAAAAGTATTGTGAAAGGTAAGTCTATGGTGAGTGAAGAAATTGAGCTCAATCATGAGATGGCCAAGCTGGGAATTGAATGTCTTGAGAGTGATATGGGGGAGTATATTGTTCAGCTTGATGGTGATAAACCTTCCCATATTATCATGCCAGCTATTCATAAAAATAAGCAGGAGGTGAGCGATACCTTTGCGCTGCATTTAGATGACTTTGAACCGACTGTGGATGTGGATGAGCTAATTCAAACTGGACGCTCCCATCTTAGACAAAAATTTCATGATGCTGATATTGGCTTATCAGGGGTTAATTTTGCCGTTGCCGAAACCGGTACTCTTTGTCTGGTAGAGAATGAAGGCAATGGTCGCATGTGTACCACAGTACCTAAGGTGCATATCGCCATTACTGGGATAGAGAAAGTGGTTGAGTTTTTGGCTGATGTCCCCCCATTATTCAATGTATTAACTCGCTCAGCTACAGGACAAGCAGTGACCACCTACTTTAATATGATCAGTTCTCCACGCAAAAATGGCGAGCTAGATGGCCCCTTAGAGGTGCATCTTGTCTTATTAGATAATGGCCGTAGTCAGGCTTATCAAGATGAAGAAATGCGTAAAACCTTGCAATGTATACGTTGTGGAGCGTGTATGAATCATTGTCCTGTTTATACTCGTGTCGGTGGGCATGCTTATGGGACTGTCTATCCTGGCCCTATTGGGCAAATTATCTCGCCACATATAATGGGATTAGAGAAAACCAAAGATTTGGTGACAGCGTCTAGCTTGTGTGGCGCTTGTGGTGAAGTATGCCCAGTACGTATTCCTATTCCTGAGATGTTGCAGCGACTACGTACCCACGCTAAAAATCCTCCTAAAGCAGATATTATGCCGTTGAAGGGTCAAGCCTCTGGCGCCAGTACCCTAGAGTCTTGGGTGATGAAAGGCTTTGTTTTAGCGGCGACAAGCCCTAAAATTTATCATTCAGCTACTTGGTCGCTAAGTAAACTTAACGCGTTTATGCCTAATCATATTGGCCCATGGACGCAATGCCGAACATCGCCCAAACCTGCCGATAAAACTTTGCATCAGTTGATTAAAATACGTCACAAAAAAAAGAGTGATAAGCCATGAGTGCAACGGACCCGAGTATATTAGCTAAAAGTGCAATGTTATCTCGACTTCGCGATGCCAAGCCTCAAGCGATGGCAAAAGAAAATCTGCGTTATCCCGTGTGGCAAGACAATGATAAGCAATTGCAACAGCAACGATTTATGGCAGGTTTATCGGCAAATCATGCTGAAGTTATCTGCATCAGCTCATTAGCGATAGCAGACACGATAGAAAAAGTGCTTATTAACCAGCAGTGTAAGCACGTCATATTAGGCAGTGCTTGTGATCATACTGCTTGTGATAACGTCTCTTATGCTTGCCGCAAGGGGGAATTTTATCCCCAAATACTCGAAGGTACGCGTGATATCAATGTACTCGTGTTTGATACCGATGTTGATGAGATAAAATCAACCTTGTTCAATGATATCGATGCTGGAATAACTCATAGCCTTGCAGGCATCGCTGATACGGGAACCTTAGTGCTCTGGCCTGACAGGGCAGAGCCCAGAACTCTATCACTTATTCCACCTTGTCATATCGCGTTAATCAAACGTTCTGCTATCGTCAGTAACTTCGCTGAGTTGATGGCAGAAAAGGCCTGGCAGCAGCAAATGCCGACCAATATAGTCTTAATATCTGGCCCTTCAAAAACGGCCGATATTCAACAGACGTTAGCTTATGGGGCTCATGGTCCACGTCAGTTGGTTGTTATTTTAATTGAGGATATGTAATGCAAGTGACCTATCAAGAGTTGGCCAATATTCTGGCTGAACGTATTACGCCAGAGCGAATTGTGACTGAAGAAGCGAAAAGGTTAGCTTATGGAACCGATGCGAGTTTCTATCGTTTAACGCCCCAAATAGTGGTGCGTCTCAAAACGCTCGATGAAGTGATTTATACGATTAAAACCTGTGGTCAATACCATATTCCTTATACTTTTCGCGCTGCGGGGACCAGTCTATCGGGCCAAGCGGTGTCAGATTCTGTGCTGATCACCTTGACTGATGATTGGCGCGGGCATCAGATCTTAGATAACGGTCATAAAATAACCTTGCAACCTGGTGTCATAGGAAGCGATGCGAATAAATACCTAGCAAGATTTGGTCGAAAAATTGGGCCGGATCCTGCATCGATTAATACTTGTAAGATTGGCGGTATCGCTGCTAATAATTCGAGTGGTATGTGTTGTGGTACGGCGCAAAATACTTACCGAACATTGGATAACATGACGTTAGTTCTTGCTGACGGGACTGTGCTTAACACTGCTGACGAGATAAGTGTAAATGCATTTAACATCAAACAAAAAAAACTGATTGATGGGATTAACATACTGTGTCAAAAGGTAAAAGATAACCCTGTTTTACAAGCTAGGATCCGTCATAAATATCGATTAAAAAATACCACAGGCTACGCCTTGAATGCACTGGTGGATTATTGCGATCCCATCGATGTCCTTAAACATTTGATGATTGGCTCAGAGGGAACGCTTGGGTTTATTGCCGAGATCACCTACAACACAGTGATAGAGCATGCTCATAAGGCATCGACGCTTATTGTATTTAACAATATCGAGGAAGCAAGCAGAGCGGTGACGGCTTTAGCATCAGATCCGGTTGCAGCTGTGGAGATGATGGATGGCCGTGCGATGGCATCCATTGCCGACAAAGCGGGTATGCCAGCTTTTATTAAGAGATTGAACGTAGAAGCTTGCGCATTATTGATTGAGTCACGGGCGAATAATGAGGTTCAATTACTGGCACAATGTGATCAAGTTAAGGCAACTTTGACACATTTTTCAGTGATTGAATCTATCGAGTTTACTTCTCAAACTGACACTGTTACGACACTTTGGGCAATGCGAAAAGGAATGTTTCCTGCGGTGGGGGCCGTGCGTGAAGTCGGCACCACAGTGATCATTGAAGATGTGGTTTTTCCTGTAGAGCATCTCGCAGCAGGTGTACGTGATTTACAACAATTATTTATTCAGTTTCATTATCATGAGGCAATTATTTTTGGTCATGCATTAGAAGGAAACCTTCATTTCGTTTTTACACAAGGTTTTGACACCACGGCAGAGGTCAAGCGCTACGGTGACTTTATGGATGCAGTGGCTGAATTAGTCGCGGTTAAATATCAAGGGTCAATGAAAGCCGAGCACGGTACCGGACGTAATGTCGCTCCCTATGTGGAGCTTGAATGGGGCAAAGATGGTTACCGTTTAATGCTAGAGATTAAGCGCCTATTTGACCCTAAAGGCGTGCTTAATCCAGGCGTTATCATTAATGATGACAAACAATGTCATATTAAGAACCTTAAGTTGCTGCCAAAAGCAGATGCGCTGGTGGACAAATGTATCGAATGTGGCTTTTGTGAGCCAGCCTGTCCCTCTCGCACATTGAGCCTGTCGCCTCGTCAGCGCATCGTGCTTTATCGTGAGTTACAGCGCCGAGAGGCTGCTGGAGAGACTCAAGGGGTGAAAGAATTAGAACACGTTTTTGAATATCAAGGGCTAGATACGTGTGCGGCGACGGGGCTATGTGCCGATCGTTGTCCGGTGGGGATTAATACAGGGGATTTAGTCAAAAAGCTACGCAGAGTTAAATATCAGCGATTTACCCCTATTGCCCGTTGGACAGCAGATCATTTCGAACATACAACTAAGGTGGTGAAATTAGGCTTAAAAGGCAATGAGCTAGCAAAGAAATTATTGGGTGATGGCGCTGTGGGAAAACTGGTGAATGGGTTACACCACATCACTAAAGGTGTTACACCAGTTTGGATGCCTGAATATCCAAGAGCGAATCAACATCATCTAGCGTCATTGGCTATTGCGCACAGATCTCATACTCATCATGAACACAATCAGCTAAAAGTGGTCTATATGGCCTCGTGTGCGAGTCGCACGATGGGACCGCCGATGGGCAGCAGTGATGCACGTTCTTTGACACAAGTGACCCAATCGTTACTGGAAAAAGCGGGGGTCGAAATGATCATTCCTCAAGGGTTAAATGAGCAATGTTGTGGCATGCCCTATGACAGTAAAGGAATGTTAGTCATCGCTGAGCAGAAATCGAAGCAATTAGAATCCTTATTATGGCAAGCGAGTGAGCAAGGAAAATGGCCAGTGTTAATGGATACGAGTCCTTGTGCTAAAAGGAGTATCGAACAGTTTACTCAATCAATAGAAGTATTAGAGCCTGTTGGGTTTGTGAATAAATATTTGCTTAAAAAACTGAATATTTGCTCGACAGATGAGACGGTTATTTTACATATTACCTGTAGCTCACGTCGAATGGGGTTAGAAAATGCGATGCTGGATTTGGCTAAAATCTGTACCTCAAATGTCATTGTTCCTGAACATATTCAATGTTGTGGCTGGGCGGGAGATAAAGGGTTTACCACCCCTGAACTTAACACGGCAGCACTTAAGCCGTTGAGGGATCAAGTACCTGCCAATTGTAAGCGGGGGTTTAGTAATAGCCAAACCTGTGAGATAGGCTTATCGCATCACAGTGGTATTCCCTACCAATCCATTCTCTACCTTGTTGATGAGGTGAGCTCTGCGCAAGCTTGAATATCGCTCTACTCAAACTTGGGTGTAATCAGAATAACAGATTGTTTTTTTTAACAGTTTATCGATGAGTTTTTGGTTTTTTATTGACTAACCTAAACTCAGGATATGCAATTTAGGTTGATTAAAACTCAGCGCTGACGCGGAAACTCATGCGTGCTTTAGTTCTTGGGTGATTGAGTTCTAAAAGTTCCGCATGTAAGTGCAATCTGTCGGCTTTTTTACCATAAAGATCGTCGCCAACGATGGGCATATTGAGCCCTTGGGTATGAGCGCTATGGACCCTAAGTTGGTGAGTTCTTCCTGTTTTTGGATATAAATAGACCTTAGTTTGGCCATTTTCTCGGGCGATTACCTGCCATTTGGTTTCGGCAGGTTTACCGTGTTCAAGGCAGACAAGTTGTCTTGGTCTATCATGAAAGTTACCGCGCATAGGTAAGCTGACTATGCCCTCATCTTGTTCAAGTCGCCCTGTTAACAGGGCGACATAACGTTTATGGACTGTTCGGGCAATAAATTGTGCCTGTAAGCTTTTATTTGCTTCTTTAGTTAAGGCTATCACCATTAAGCCTGAGGTAGACATGTCGAGTCGATGAACGATGAGTGGCCCGCTGGCTTCTGGAAAGCGTTGCTTCATGCGCAGATACACAGAATCCTGAATGTTTTTTCCCGGAACAGAGAGAAATTCAGCGGGTTTATTGATGACGGCCATTTCATTATCTTGGTAGATGATGTCGATGGTTTTACTTATTGCAGGATTGGCAAGTAATGGGTTTTCATCCAGTGTCATGCCATCAAGCATATGACTCAAAATGGGTTTGCATTTTCCCTGACAAGCAGCATAAAAATTCTTATGCTGGCGGATTTCAGATTTTGGAGCAATTCCCCACCAAAACTCAGTTAAAGCCAGTGGTTTCATGCCCCATTTGAAGGCGTAATGTAACAGTTTTGGGGCGGCGCACTCACCAGAGCCTGCGGGCGGTGTTTGGTGTACAGTGTCTTGAAAAATACTGCCTAAGTCTCTGCGCTCACCTCTGATATTTAAGAACTGATAATGCTCAAATAGCTTTTTCTGTAGCTTGGCGGAGGCATTTTTACGCCTTTTTTTAACTTGCTCAATGTTATCGATTAACAGATGCAATTGCTGCTTTGCAATATGTATCCTGTTATTCCAATACAGGTTAAGTGCTTTTAACTGATTTTTATCACGCACACTTTCTTTGGCAAGTGTTGACTCTAGTGCTAAAAAATCAGCGTGACTCAGTGTTGTTTTTGCTGTTTCCCTGAGTGCCTTCCGCGTTTTTCGTCCTGCGATAATCGTTTGTCTTTGAGCCTCAATTTGTAAGTGACCGTTGTGAGTTTCGGCAGATAAGTCTGCTCTTTTTTTTGTTATGTCTGGGTTTAATTCTAGTGTATTAATCAGTTCATTTAGCTGGTTAATATTGACTTGCTCAGCGAGGAAAAAACTATCTTCAGCGAGCATATCAAATACGGGAGGGACGAAATGTGGCAGTAAATTGTTATCGGCAAGTTTTCCTGAAAATGCAGACAAATACCCAATTTCACCTTGAATGTTTTGTACGATTAATACACCAAACATTTTACCTATAGCAGCCACTTCATCACCTGTATGACCAAAGTTATGTTGCCATTCTTTTTGGGTTTCTAGGTGTGTTTGAAGCTCTTTGACTGCAACTAAACACAGAGGGTGGGGCTCATAATAGAAAGGGAAGGTAAAGCGCTCGGGTAAGGATAAATGTTGGACAGAGGCTGTAAAAGCGGTAAAGCAATGTTCAGGTGAATGCATAAAATTATCCATAGTGTTAGCCTTAACTGCGCTAAGCACGCTTGGCGGTAAAGTCTGGTTGGTCAAATTTGAACTGCTAGATCGGGCGATTTTACCTGCTCAGCCTAGATTATTCAATGGCGTCTAAATTGAGTGAATCCGCATTTTAAAGTCACTTGGGTATACATGTTAGCAGTACGGAAATAATTTGGTTTGTCGGGCCATTGGGAATCTTGTTTAATTAAACATTGGTGTTTTTACGGCATGATGAATAGCCTAACAAGAGCAGGCTATCCATCTATGGTTAAGCGATTAGTCGTTTGACTTTACTTTCCAATTGACTTCTTCATCAGCGAAAAATGGCACGATTGGGTTGCCATTTGGTAAGATTATCTGGCTTGGTACTGTCCAGGTTTCTTTTACCAGAGTTATCGTACTGGTATTTCTCGGTAGACCATAAAAATCTGGACCGTGAGTACTGGCAAAACCTTCAAGTTTTTCAATGACACCTAAATCATCAAATACTTGTGCATATAATTCAAGTGCACTCCAAGCACTGTAACAACCAGCACAACCACAGGCTGACTCTTTGCGGTGTTTTTCATGTGGTGCAGAGTCGGTACCTAAGAAAAATTTATTGGATCCGGTTGCCACTGCAGCTCTGAGTGCATCTTGATGAGTGCTGCGTTTTAGGACAGGTAAACAAAAATTATGTGGGCGGATCCCACCGACTAACATGTCATTACGATTCAGTAATAGATGTTGCGGTGTGATGGTGGCAGCAAGATTATTGGGGGCTGACATGACAAAATCAGCCGCATCTTTAGTCGTGATATGCTCAAACACAATTTTAAGGCTGGGAAATGCATCGACGATATGTGACAAATGGCGTTCGATAAACAGGGCTTCACGGTCGAAAATATCAATATGGGATTCGGTGACTTCTCCGTGTACCAGTAATAACATACCAAGCTCAGCCATGGTGTCAAATACAGGGAAAAGCGCATCTAGGGCTTTAACGGCTGCATCAGAGTTGGTAGTGGCACCTGCTGGGTAGAGTTTAGCGGCAACCACACCCGCTTTTTTTGCTTCAATGATATCTTGTTTACTGGTGTCATTGGTGAGGAATATTGTCATTAAAGGTTCGAAGTTTGAGCCTTGTGGACGTGCAGCTAAGATACGCTCGCGATAAGCCATTGCCAGTTTTGCATCGGTCACAGGGGGAAGCAGGTTTGGCATCACAATGGCGCGCTGAAAAAGTCGGGCGGTTGCAGGGACTGTTTCTTGTAACATATCACCATCACGGAAGTGAAGGTGCCAATCATCGGGAGTAAGTAGGGTGATCTGCGTCATCTATAATTCCTATGGGTTTACGGCAAGCCATTACAGGCCATTTTCTGCGCGATATTATGCCTTAAATAGGCTTTTTTTAATAGTGGATAATTGTTGATGTATTCATTGGGACTTTTACTTTTTTATGCTTAACGTGTAAATAATGGTGTGCTTTTGTTTTTTTTGTGTATGCCTTTAATGCCTTGTGTAATACTTTTAGGTTATTAAATTTAAATTTAAATATTATAATGAATTCTTTATTTTACCGTCTCGTTTTTCCTACTGGGAAGTCTTGCTACAGCTAGTTTTTGAGTTGATCTTGATGTATTTTGTAGTGCTAAATCATATTGAAAAATCAATGATTCAGGTGTTGATCAAGCTATTGAATTTAAATGGTTAATTGTTTCTTCATTGCTAGTTAATTATCTGTTACAGGTGCATGTTGATACATTTTAGTCTTTGATTTTATAAAATATAATCAATATATTGCAATTGAGGTGACAGCGCTGTCATTTGGATGTGAATGAATATTTTTTGCTTTATAAAAAATAAGGTTTGATGATGAATAAATTTAAAATAAATAAAATAACGAAAATGATGTTTGTTGTGTCGGCATTTATGGGGCTAACGATGCCTGCACATGCTGATAATTACTACGATGTCGAAGTTTATGATGAAACATTTGCAGATTACAAACCTAATTGGGCTGAAGGTGGCAAAACCCATCAAGTTATATTTAATGGGAAAATATGGACAGAAGCTTGGGATGCAGCGGCAGGATTATGCCCAGGTACGGAAGCCACAGCAGCGATAGCAGGTGAGGTTTGGGTTGCATTACGTGATGCAACTGCTAGCGAACTTGAAGGTGTGACTGATGTTTGTAGCCAAAGTAATGGCGGTAATTCTGGTGGGGGGAGTGAAGGAGGTGATCTAAATAATCCTTATGATTTAGCTGAATTTTCTGCTAGTGGTGAATATGCTGTTGGTGATCTTGTTATTCACCCTGATACTGGTCCATTTGAAGCTGTGGAGGCGATTAAGCCATTTACTTATGCACCGGGTATAGCACCTTGGAAAGAATACCAAGAAACCCCAACATGGGAGAGTGTGCAACAGTCGCACATCGATACCGGATTCCAAAAAGGTGAAATGGTATTACACGATAATATTATTTGGCGAGCGGCCAACTGGGTTGAAGCTTCTGTCACTCCAGCTGAGGGGACGACATGGGAAGCGACAGAATTATCACCAACTCCTCAATTTAGTGTTTATGACTCGAGCGTGCGTTATCTTGAATACAGCTATGTAACCTTAAATGGGAAGTCATATTACTCTCAATCTGAAGTTGAGAATGTAAGCCCGCTAAATGCAGAGCTTAAACCTTGGAAGCACCACCTGTATTGGGAAGAGGCTGATACAAAAAATGTTGTTGGCACCCCTAAGCAAGATTGGCCTGCTCAAGTGTATGCCCCTTATGTTGATGCAACAGCTCAGTTTTTGCCTCCTCTAGCTGGCACTCTTCATGATGTCGGTGTTAATTACTTTACTTTAGCTTTTGTCGTCGCTGATACGCGTTCTTCTTTAGGTGGGTGTATCGCAGCATGGGGGGATTATTCTGATTATGATTTAGCAAGAGGACCTGGAGATCTCTATCCTACAATTAAGCAGATTAGAGATAATGGAGGGGATGTTATGCTGTCATTTGGTGGGGCATCAGGGACACCTTTAGCAGCTGTTTGTACTGTTGATGAATTGAGTTCACTTCTAGATGAAACGGTCAATAATTTAAATTTGAAAATTATTGATTTTGACATAGAAGGCGGAGCAATTGCTGATCATGTCGGTGGTAATGGTGGAAATACAGGTGGTGGAAATACAGGTGGAGCTACAGCAGGTTTACCTAGTTGGGTTTATTCATTAGATCTAACCCAAGCTGCTTTATGGAGTGATGCAACGGATCATTATGACTCCCAAGATTTTGTTTATACTGTTGAAAATGGTGAGAAAGTCTATTATGCCGCAAATTATTGGACTGCAGCTGCTCCAGCTGATAATTTCATGCTAACACCGTTTACCGCGGGGTTGCCATGGATTAAAATTCCAGCAGAAATGTATCCAAATGAAGCAAGCCGTAGTTCGATCGCAGCCGATGAAGAATCGGAAATGCAAGGTGTAGAGCGCCGAAATGCAGCTTTGGTTAAATTACAAGCAAAATGGAGTGGTGAAGGTAAGAATATAAAAACAGCATTTACCTTACCTGTACTACCTAGTGGCTTAACTTCAGATGGTTACTATGTGATCAATGATGCAGTCACCAGAGGTGTTAAACTTGACTTGGTGAATTTAATGACAATGGATTATGGCGGGGAAGAAGTTTGCCCTCATTCAGAAAATAAACCTCTAGATGGAATTCAAGCTCAGTGTGGTATTGATGCTGTAACCAATGTGCATAGCCAACTCTCTGAAATTTATCAATCTGCAGGTGTGGATAAATCGGATGCAGCTATTTGGGCTATGCTAGGCACGACACCAATGATTGGTGTTAATGATGTCGAGCCTGAAGTTTTTTATAAAAATGACGGTAAAGTCACAGCAGAATTCTTTAAGGAGAAAGGTTTAGGTTTTATCTCTAACTGGTCTGTCGCGCGTGATGTACCTGGAGAGGCTGGACAAGTGTCACCTAATCATTCTGGACTTGCTCAAGGTGATGGTGATGATCAATTGCAAGATTATGATTTTGCAAGAATATTTTCTGAAATATTCAAATAACTACGTTAAATTGACAGTGGTGTTTTTTCAACAAGACTGAAACAAATATCTTCGTCTAATCAAACCCTATTTTTATCATAAAAATAGGGTTTTTTGTTTGCCCAGCGAAGCTGGCAAACCCAGCAGGTTGAAAGAAACCTGTATCACCCTGACTAAGGGGAAGATAATCCGAATGGCAAGGGCGTTGCTGGCTAACGGCAGGGTCTGAAGGAAGCCATAGGAAGTGAGGTGTACACAACTAACCGTAACCTGTTTCGGCACTATTGGTGGGTGAGCGTGCAAAATAGCGCGAAGCCCAATACTTAGTCAGACTAATAATGTGTTTGAGGGTGGAATACCTTATAGGGAGCCAGTGCAGTAACTGGGGAAGCCTGGCATCAGTTCCAGTGATAAGGGCTGGAGGCATTATCCCAAGAGGTGACTCAAGGGAAATGTTGGTGTGAGGTGGCAGATGAATCCGTAGTAGTGAGTAAGGCTCGGCCTGTGAAGCCCAGTAATGGTGTGGAGGATAAAATCAAGCTGACCATCAGCATCAAGTCTGGTGGAGTATTAAGTTGCCAAAAGCGCTTAATATTGCGAAGGGAGGAAGCGTGCTTTAAGTCTGTAATGAGCAGATGTTTTTTTTTTCAGAGGTACACAAGTCGATTCGCTATCGAAGTCTTTTTGAACTGGTCACCTTAGGAGTAAGGCTCTGGCTTAAGAAACTGTACAAGGGAGTAGTTTTGTCACTGTTTAGTAGATTGCCATTGCGCTAGAACGCTAAGCAACAAAGTGAAATAGACCGACTTTGAGGAAGTCATATCCGTCCCCATACAGCACACATATCAGTGAGGAATATGCGAGTTTATCACAGTTTATACGGGCAACTTCTGAGTAAAGAGAAGCTGTATAAAGGATTTAGAAGAGTGTGGAAAGCCAAAGGCGCGGCCGGCATAGACAGGCAGAGCCTAAGCGACTTCGCCTCAAATCTGAGTGATAACCTCGATCAACTTCTTCATGAACTCAGCACTAAGCAATATCAAGCTCAGCCAGTCAGGCGGGTTGAGATCCCCAAAGAGGATGGCGGCGTGAGATTGCTTGGTATTCCAACTATTAGGGATAGAGTCGTTCAACAACCCCTAAACGATCTACTTAGCCCCATCTTTGAAGAGCAATTTCACCCGTCAAGCTACGGCTATAGGCCAAGGCGAAGTTGTCACGATGCGATCAACAAAGCGACATTGTTTATGCGTCGGTACGAGCTTAAACATGTAGTGGATATGGACTTGTCAAAGTGTTTCGATAAATTAGACCACGGGCTAATCTTATCAAGCATCGAAAAGCGAGTTAGTGATGGTAGCGTGCTAAAGCTGCTCGTTCAGTTTTTTGAAAAGTGGTGTGATGGTAGATGGGCACAAGCAAGCGACAGAAGTAGGGAGTCCGCAAGGTGGTGTAATAAGCCCACTGATAGCGAATATCTATCTGGATGCGTTTGATCAAGAGATGAAAAAACGGGGTCACAGAATAGTGCGCTACGCAGACGATATCTTGATTTTATGTCGCAGCCGAGCAGGGGCAGAAAATGCACTCAAGCAGGCGAAGAAGATACTGGAAGTCGAGTTAAAGCTTGAGGTAAACTCGCGTAAAACCCACATAGCAGACAGCAATGAAGGTGTGAAGTTTTTAGGAGTGGAGATAGGTAGTCGATACACACGTATCGAGCCGAAGAAACTAGCAGGGTTTAAATCGAAGCTAAAACAGATGACAAAGCGCAATGGTGGTAAGCCATTAAGCGAAGTGATCAAAGCGGTGAATCCTATTTTAAGAGGGTTCAGTCAGTATTTTCGGATAGCGAATGCGAATAGGGAGTTCGAGAAAATAGCAAGCTGGCTAAGGCGTAGGTTGAGGAGCGTCCAACTGAAGCTGTGGAAAACGCCACAGCGACTTCACAGACGGTTGAAGCAGATGGGGTATAAGCCGCCGTTTAAATCAATCAAGATGAACAGTTGGCGTAACTCACAGAGTCCGTTAGCAAACTATGCGCTGCCCAATAAATGGTTTGATAGCTCAGGGTTAGTGAATCTTGGACATGTAAAAACGGGATATGTGTTCAGCGCAAAGCTGAGTTAAGTATGCAGGAGCCGTATACGAGGTCCGTCCGTACGTACGGTTCTGTGAGAGGGATGAGGCGGTAACGCCTCACCCTACTCGATATGGGATAAAATGGCGATTAAAGCCAATGTTTCTTCCCGTTATTATGGGGTGACAGCTTGAGCAATAAGGCCATTATTGATGGCAATAATATCATCTTCATTCAACGTACCAGCTGCTTGTTTAAGCGCTAAAATCGACTTAATATAAGTATATCGAGCCTCTGATAGTTTTCGTTTTGAATCATAAAGATCACGTGTGCTATCTAGTACATCAACGATAGTACGGGTACCGACTTCAAAACCTGCTTGAGTCGCACTGAGTGCACTTTCTGATGATACCACAGATTGCTCATAAGCCTTGATTGAGCTAATTGAGGCTCCGACGTTATTAAAGTTGTTACGCACATCTTTAACCACTTTACGGTAGGTCTGCTCTAGCTTTTGGCTTTCTTCAACATAGCTGTATTGTGCTTGATTGACTTGAGAGCTGACTTTAAAACCTTCAAAAATGGGTACGCTTAAAGTTAAACCAACATTTGACTCGTCGTAGTCAGGACTATTAATATCGTTTGCTTGTTGCTCAATGTTAGTCGTATAACCAGCACTTAAGCTTAACGATGGCATATGTCCGGCTTTAGAGAGATTGATGGTCTCTTTTGCTATGTCTTTACCAATACGGCTGGTCATTAAATCGACACTATTGGTTTCGGCCATTTTTAACCAATCACTTGAAAGCGCAGGGGTTGGTGTGATGGCGGTAAAACGATTAGTGTCTAAAATATTGATGTTTGTATGGTCAATGCCAGTGATTTCACGTAGCGCTTCGTAACTATTGATTAACTCGTTTTCTGCGAGTATTTCAGCTGCACGAGCCAAATCGTATTGTGCTTGTGCTTCGTGCACATCAGTAATTGCGGTGAGACCGACGGCAAATCTTTGTTTAGTTTGCTCTAGTTGGCGCTCAATGGCACGTTTTTCTGCACCTTGAAACTCGAAGGTATCTTTAGCTAATAACACATCAAAGTAGGCGCCAGTGACACGAATAATCAAGGTTTGTAAGGTTGAAGCATACACGGTATCTGCCTGAGAAGCGGCGAGTTCGGCGATGTCTAACCCCACCCAAGCACTGTGATCATAAATGACTTGATTAAGAGAAACACCAGCGTTGGCGCCACTTGAATCAGAAGTTCCAATATTTTTGTTACTAACAACCTCATCTGACCAGCGTTTATTGTAACCAACACTTGCGCTGATAGTTGGCAATAAGGGGGCACGGTTTTCTTCTATTTGTTCATACAAATTATCACGTTGAGCTTGGGCTTGTAGTGCCACAGGATCACTGATCAACGCTTGTTGGTATATCTGCAATAAGTCATCGGCTTGTACCGCAGAAGCTGTGGTTGCAAGCGTTAAGGCTGCACATATCGTTCGGATCTTGAATTTCATTAGTTGTCCTTTTAGACAAAATCCTCCACTGGAGGAGAAAATTAACTTGTTTAACGCTAAATGATACCTCACAAATTAACGTGAGGCGGATTGCGCTTCCCGACGCTTCCCGATACATCTAAACTTAAATGGTGGTAATCTTTAAAGGTAGATAATAAAAAATTACCTGTTTTTAAGTCAACTCGGAAGTGTAACATTTTTTGATATTAATTATATTATTTCTCCCGATATTGACAATACACCATGTGTGATAGGTATTTTCATGACAATTTGTAGTGGACTGATAGCTAGAGGTTCTGGAATGAAACAGAAATTTAATCACCAAGATATCGAACTGTTGGAAATTAAGCAGGTTTTTAATGGTTTTTTTACCATGAATGAATATCGTTTTAAACACCGTTTATTTAATGGCGGTTGGAGTGAAGAAGTTAAGCGAGAAGTTTTTGAGCGAGGCAATGCGGTTGTTGTGCTGCCTTACGATCCTAAAACAGATCAAGTCGTCTTGATTGAGCAGGTGCGGATCCCTACTATTCATTCGCAAACAACACCATGGTTATTAGAGTTAGTGGCTGGAATGATAGAGCTTGGAGAAGCATCGATTGCTGTTGCGCATCGCGAGTTGTTAGAGGAGTCTGGGTTAGAGGCTCTGCAAATGAATTTTATTTCCAGCTACTTTGCCAGTCCTGGTGGCACCAGTGAGAAATTTGATTTTTTTTGGGCTGAAGTGGATGCGACTTTGGCTAAGGGCATCCATGGACTTGATGAAGAACATGAGGATATTCAGGTGCATGTTGTTAGTCGGGAAAATGCATTTTCTTTAGTTAAAGAGGGGATTATTAATAATGCGTCTACAGTTATCGGGCTTCAGTGGCTTGAACTCAATTACCTTAGTTTATCTTGACGCCATGAACGATTAATGGGCAAGGGTACAATGAATGAGTAAGATGACAAAGTCTCTTAAAGGACAGGTAAATCGTAAGAGGTACCAACCTGATATAAACCAATTTTTAGCACTTTGTGGTCGAAATTATTTCCATATCCTGAAGTGGTTACCAGAGAAGGCTGCTCAAGGCGATACTTGGTCGGTAGAGGAGGGGACGAGTTGTTTGAACGTTCGGCTAATTGAAAATACGCATTATACTCAGCTGATTGAAATTTCAAGGACGCTACCTTTGTCTGACTATATTGATTCACCTTGCATCTCAGTTCGGGTTTATCATGATGCTAAATTAGCAGAAGTGTTAACTAGTCGACAGATTTCTCAGTTGAGTCCAGTATATGATTATCCAAATATCCGTATGTACCATAGAGATGAAAAGTATCAAGTGAATGCTTTTTTGGAAGAATTATTAAAGGTAGGTGGCAGTTTCAGTGCTATTTATCTGTCAGAATGTTAGGGTTAGAATGTGTTAGAAAAGGCCATTTCTTATTCCATTGATGTTGGGTCTAGTGTGAAAGTCGTACAAGTGACGGATCCACACTTATTTGCTGATCAAGATGCCCAATTGTTAGGTGTCAATACTGCACAGAGCTTACAAGCAGTCCTGAGTACAATAAGCAAAGATCACTTTTCAGCTGATTTTATGTTGGCTTCGGGCGATATCAGTCAAGATTATTCAGCAGCGTCATATCATCACTTCGTTAAGGCGCTCTTGCCTCTGGGGCTAGCGTGTCATTATCTGCCGGGCAACCATGATGATCCTAAAATTATGCAGTTAAATATGCAAGGAACCCACATTTTTGGGCAAAAGCGTATTTTGGCCGGAAATTGGCAAATCATCATGTTGGACTCAACTGTCCATGGTAAACCTGGTGGTTTTATCTCAGAGACTGAGCTTGAGCTTATTCGAGAGGCCGCAGAGAATGAGGCTGAAAGGCATATTTTATTGGTTATGCACCATAATCCAATTAAAGTTAATTGTGCTTGGTTGGATCAACACTGGATGAGTAACGGTCATGAGTTTCTTGCACAGGTTGCTCAGCTGACACAAGTTAAAGGCCTATTATGGGGTCATGTACATCAACAGATAGATAAGGAGTATCCGGGCCTTGATGGTCCGATACAGCTCATGGCAACCCCATCTACATGCATCCAGTTTAAACCTCAATCCTCCTATTTTGCTTTAGATGCTGTTCAACCAGGTTACCGGCTGCTAGAACTTAACGCTGATGGACGTATTTTAACGCATGTTTATCGGATCCCTGGTGATAATTTTTCACCAGATAAAAGCGCTAATGGCTATTAGTCCCATGAGTTGGCTCTCATTCAAATGACGGTAACATCGACAATTAAGCATGTTGAGAAGTGACCAGAGACATAATAGTCTGAATATAATTATCAAGGGTGCTTGGTAGAAACTCAAGCAAGTGTTAGCATCTGTGTCATTATGTTGTGAGTTTTTGAAACCAATTTATACCTTAGGATTATATTGCGTTGGCATAATCTTATATACGGGGAATTATGCTGCTTTATATACACGGGTTTAATAGCTCTCCCTTATCAGCAAAAGGGCTAGTGACCGCTCAGTTTATGGCTGAATTCTATCCTGAGATTATTTTCCATCAACCTCAATTACCTTCAGATCCTGCTGAAGGGGTGGCTCTATTATCGTCAATTGTTGAGTCATCATTAGAGCTTGGTGAGACATTGTCCTTCATCGGCTCATCTCTTGGTGGCTATTATGCCAGTTACTTGACTGAGCACTACGGGGGACGATGCGTGTTAATTAACCCTGCGGTTAACCCATTTGAGTTGTTCGACGAGTTCATCGGACCGCAGTATAATCAATATACCAACGAGCATTATCATGTGACGCCTGAGCATAAAGGTGATGTGAAAAAATTTAATACCGCAGTAATATTACATCCAGATCGCTTTCTTGTGTTACTACAGTCAGGTGATGAAATACTTGATTACCGACAAGCAGTGCAAAAATATCATTGCTGCCAAATGATACTCGAAGCTGGCGGTGACCATAGTTTTATACACTATGAAAACAAGTTACCAAGGATCTGTCAGTTTTTGTTGCTTGACAACTAACCATTCAGGCCCGAAACATGGGCTTAATCATTATAAAATGTGTGTGCCATGACAAACCAATATACCTCAGATGCCATTGAAGTTCTCAATGGATTAGATCCTGTAAAACGCCGTCCAGGTATGTATACCGATACCACGCGCCCAAATCATTTAGGCCAAGAAGTTATCGACAATAGCGTTGATGAAGCATTGGCGGGTCACGCAACAAAAATTGATGTTATTTTACATAAAGATAACTCTCTTGAGGTGATAGATGATGGACGCGGAATGCCTGTCGATATTCATCCTGAAGAAGGGATTTCTGGCGTTGAGCTTATCTTAACTAAGCTGCATGCTGGTGGAAAGTTTTCAAATGATAATTACCAGTTTTCTGGTGGTTTACATGGTGTGGGTATTTCTGTTGTCAATGCCTTGTCAAATCGAGTTGAAATCACAGTACGCCGTAATGGTAGTGTCTATGATATCGCATTTGAACATGGTGATAAGGTTGAAGATTTAATCGAAACGGGGACTTGCGGTAAGCGTAATACAGGTACCCGAGTTCATTTTTGGCCAACGGCAAGTTACTTTGATTCGGCTAATTTTTCTATTTCTAAACTCACTTATTTATTAAAAGCTAAAGCGGTTTTATGCCCAGGGCTTAAGATTAAATTTACTAATAAACAAACTGATGAAATCACTGAATGGTATTATGAAAGTGGGTTAACTGATTACTTAATCGCGTCTACTAAAGATTCAATCATGTTGCCTGAAGAGCCCTTTATTGGTGCGATGAAGGGCAATAATGAAGCGGTAGATTGGGCCATTACTTGGCTGCCTGAAGGGGGGGATTACCTTAATGAGAGTTATGTTAACCTGATCCCAACCCCATTAGGGGGAACACACGTTAATGGTTTCAGGCAAGGGTTATTAGATTCTATGCGAGAGTTTTGTGAATTCCGTAATCTTATCCCAAGGGGAATAAAATTAACCCCTGAAGATATCTGGGATCGTTGTAGTTTTATCTTATCGGTGAAGATGCAAGATCCGCAATTTGCAGGTCAGACCAAAGAGAAACTATCGAGTCGTCAATGCGCAGCGTTTGTATCGGGAATTTTAAGAGATGCATTTAGTTTGTGGCTTAATACGCACACTGTTCAGGCAGAAGCTTTAGCAGAATTGTGTATTAATAATGCGCAAAAGCGACTGAAGTCAGCAAAAAAAGTGGCACGTAAAAAGGTAACTTCAGGTCCTGCATTGCCCGGAAAACTGACCGATTGTAGTGGACAAGATCCCATGCGAGGAGAGCTTTTCTTAGTCGAGGGGGATTCTGCCGGAGGGAGTGCTAAGCAGGCTCGAGATCGTGAGTTTCAAGCGATTATGCCTCTTCGTGGTAAAATTCTAAATACGTGGGAAGTGGATGCAAGTCAAGTGTTGGCATCACAAGAAGTTCATGATATTTCAGTGGCCATTGGTTGTGATCCTGACTGTGAAGATCTATCAGAGTTAAGATATGGAAAAATATGTATCTTAGCGGATGCTGATTCCGATGGTTTGCACATTGCTACGCTACTTTGCGCTTTATTCATGAAACATTACAAAGTGTTAGTCGAAAAAGGGCATATCTATGTGGCTATGCCACCTCTGTTTCGAATTGATGTGGGTAAAGAAATTTTTTATGCGTTAGATGAAGCAGAAAGACAAGGTATTTTGGACCGTATTACCGCTGAGAAGAAGAAAGGTAAAGTTCAAGTGACACGTTTTAAAGGGCTAGGCGAAATGAACCCGCTTCAATTACGCGAGACAACGATGGATCCTAATACACGTCGGCTTGTTCAGTTAACCATTGATGATGTTGATGATACAGTGGCTTTGATGGACATGTTACTTGCGAAAAAACGTTCAAGTGATCGTAAAGTTTGGTTAGAAACCAAGGGCGATCTGGCGGATTTTTAGTTCGGTATGTGTATTTTATAAAGAAATGATTAATGAAAAAATTGAATCTGAGCCAAAACGAGATAACGAACAATGAGTGATGCGATAGATTTGAGTTTAGATGGCGTAGAGCAGATGTCGATGCGTCGTTTTACAGAAGAGGCGTACCTAAATTATTCCATGTACGTTATTATGGATCGTGCTTTGCCGCATATAGGTGATGGGTTAAAGCCGGTGCAACGTCGTATTATTTACGCGATGAGTGAACTTGGGTTATCAGCTCAATCTAAGCATAAAAAATCTGCCCGTACTGTGGGTGATGTGCTGGGTAAATACCATCCTCATGGTGACAGTGCTTGCTATGAAGCCATGGTTTTGATGGCTCAGCCATTTTCCTATCGCTATCCTTTAGTTGATGGCCAAGGTAACTGGGGAGCACCGGATGATCCTAAATCTTTTGCTGCAATGCGTTATACCGAAGCTAGATTGTCTAAATTTTCAGAAGTGCTACTGAGTGAGTTAGGTCAGGGGACTGTAGACTGGGGAGTTAACTTTGACGGTACGATGAAAGAGCCTTTGGTGCTCCCTTCTCGTTTACCGCATATTTTGCTTAATGGCATTACAGGTATTGCTGTGGGGATGGCAACCGATGTGCCACCACATAATGTACGTGAATTAGTCTCTGCTTGTATTGAGTTATTAGATAACCCAAAAGCAGACCTAGCTAAAATAATGGAGTTTGTTCCAGCGCCAGATTATCCTACCGAAGCTGAGATCATTACGCCAGCAGCAGACATCACTAAAATTTATGAAACAGGACGCGGATCGATAAAAATGCGTGCTGTTTATACTATCGATAGCGGTGAAATAGTGATCACTGCGTTGCCTCATCAGGCAAGTAGCGGTAAAATTTTAGAGCAAATAGCATCACAAATGCAGGCTAAGAAGCTGCCTATGGTGATCGATCTTAGGGATGAATCCGATCATGAGAATCCTGTTCGCATGATTGTGGTGCCACGTTCAAATCGGGTTGATTGCGATCAGGTGATGGCCCATTTATTTGCCACAACGGATTTAGAAAAGTTTTTCCGAGTTAACCTGAATATTCTTGGGTTAAACGGGCGGCCTCAGGTGAAAGGTTTATTACAGATCTTGACTGAATGGTTGGAATATCGTTTTTTGACGGTGACACGTCGTGTTCAACATCGGCTTGATAAAATTTTATCGAGACTGCATATTCTTGATGCGTTAATGATCGCGTTTCTTAATATCGACGAAGTGATTGAAATCATCCGCTATGAGGAAGATCCCAAAGCGGAATTGATGTCTCGTTATCAATTATCTGCATTGCAAGCCGATGCGATTTTGGATTTGAAGCTACGTCATTTGGCCAAGCTCGAAGAGTATAAAATTAAGGGCGAGCAATCAGAACTTGAGATTGAGCGTGATAAACTGCAGCTATTACTCAGTTCAGATAAACGCATGAAAACTCTAATTAAGAAAGAACTGAAACGTGATGCTGAAGATTATGGTGATGCTCGACGTTCGCCTTTGATTGAGCGCAGTGAGTCTAAAGCCTTAACTGAGCACGAATTAGCGCCTGTTGAAGCTGTTACTGTGGTGTTATCGGCAAAAGGTTGGGCGCGCTGTGCTAAGGGGCATGATATTGATGCAACAGCCTTATCTTATAAGTCTGGTGATGATTTTAAGTGTTCTGCTGTGGGGAGAAGCAATCAATCTAGTGTCTTTATAGGCTCTACAGGCAGGGCGTTTGCGACAGAAACTCATACTTTGCCTTCTGCAAGAAGTCAGGGAGAGCCAATCACTACTCGGTTTAATCTTTCTCCTGGTGAAGTTATGGAGCATGTGTTGCTCGCTGATGAAGATAAATTTTATCTATTGGCTTCTGATGCCGGATATGGATTTGTTGGCGCTTATAAAGACATGATATCGAGAAATAAGGCTGGGAAAGCATTATTAACGTTGCCAGTGTCTTCTAAAGTACTCAAACCTCAATTAGTCGATAAATCACGAGCGGAGTCGATTCTTGCGATTACTAACGAAGGGAGAATGTTGCTGTTTTCTCTGGAAGCTCTGCCGCAATTGTCTAAAGGCAAAGGAAATAAGATAATAGGTATTCCAGGTGATCGTGCCAAGGCGCGTGAGGAATTGTTGATCCACTTGCACGTTATCCCTGAAGATACTTGCGTAACACTTTGGGCGGGGAAACGTAAACTGACACTTAAACCTAGTGATCTTGAACATTATCGAGGTGAGAGAGGTAGACGAGGTGCTAAATTACCAAGGGGGCTTCAACGTGTTGATAGTGTAGAGCTGGGGGAAGGAGTACCCATATCCACTGAGTAACAATAAAAAAAGCTGCCATTGGCGGCTTTTTTTTAGGCGACTTCGTAGTAGTTAGGTTGAGCATTAATTTCTCTTTGGATTATGTGACAGGCCATTTTGACACATTTACCACATTGATCACCCACACCTAAGCGTTTTTTTACATCGGCTAAAGAACTGTCTCCTTGGATAACAGCGTTTTTTATTTGACTATCGGTCACTGCATGACAAAGGCAAACGTACATATGTTGGCACCTGAAATGATTGTTGATCTAAGTATAAATGAAAATAATTCTCAATGCCAACATGAGACTAGTTCTTCTCTAAAATAAAAATGGCCACTGGTGATGTAAAGTGACTCAATATTTATTGAGCCACTAAACGTTGAGTCTAGATTTGTCAGTAGGGGATATATCGTTTAATTAATACCCTCGAGCGAAGTTGACATTGTGTGACAGTTGCTCACCTTGGAGTAGTTTATGGTAGTTATTTGAAAATATCTCTACAACCTGCTCTGGGAAACTTGGCGTTGCGATATATGGTGCGATGGTCACATTTTCTAATGACCATATAGGGGATTCTTTTGGTAAAGGTTCTTGGTTAAACACATCTAATATTGCTTGTTGATCACTATTTTTAATTAATTGCATATAGAGTGCATCCAGATCAAGTACATCACTGCGGCCTAAATTAAAGAAAATAGTGCTAGGTTTCATTAAAGAAAGCAGCTCTGCATTAAGCGCACCTCTTGTCAGCGGGTTGCTAGGCAAAATACTTGCGATGACATCAGCTTGTGTGATGTGGTGAGCTATGTTGGCTAAGGTATCAATTTTATCAAAGCCCTTAGTCGGTTTTGCGCCACGGTTTATTCCTGTTACATACATACCAAATTTCTTTGCTGTTTGGGCAAGATGTTTGGATATATTCCCAGTCCCTAGGAGTAATATTTTTTGGCCCATCAGCATTTTGAAACTACTAGGGAACGTGTTTTTTTCAAATTTTTGAATTTGCTCCTTGTTATGCTCTTGTCGATGTGCCAATACATAGCTGTACATATATTCACTCATCAAAGGCCCAAGGATCCCCCTGACGTTGGTGAGCTTATAATCTTTGCGTTGACGAGGTTGGACTAAAGCATCTACACTCGCCACCGTTGATTGTACCCAAGTTAGTTGATTTGCATGAGGGAGTAAAGGTGCTGCTAGCGCAGGCTCTGCTAGCCAAATATCAGCGTTTACAATGCTACTCGGTTCATCACCAAGTAAAGTGATTTCTGGAAGGTGGCAGGATGCCAGCAGCTCTTGATAGTGATCATTTTGACTCGTTAATAATAGCAACTTGTGTCTCATGACTTCTCCGCTTACTCTTAACTTGATTTTTATTAATGGATCTAAATATGCAACAAATTATTTCAATTTTTCATCAAGTCGGTAGCTTGCTATATCCCTGGTTGAGTGAGATATCTACAGCTATTATAGCTTGTTTTTTGGTGGCCTTTGGTACTGATATTAATCGTTTTTTAAGACATCAATTGCAAGGGAGATCTTTTATATTGCGCACGGTTGCTTTTGTGATGGTTAACGCTTTTGGTTATGGCATGTTAATCGTGACCGTGAGTCCAGTGCTTGCTAACAATATGGCGAAATTATCAGCCCCTTGGCTATTGTGGACTGTGATATTAAGTTTTTTGTTTATTGGTAGTTGGGCGCAGAAAAATCGTCAAGTGTGATTTTTATGGTATATAGCGAAGACATGTCACTCTGTTTGTTCCAGAATCACTATCGGATTGGAGAATGTAAGGCGAACCATGGTGATATGGCTATTGAACAGGTAAGTGTGCGGCATTTATTGCTGAGATCGAGCGAATAATGCATGAGCCATTATTGAGGGGGACACAAGGCGCGTTGCCAAGGGACAATAAATGGTTTTAAATTCTGCCCTTTAGCGACATGCATAATACAGCATGTCGAGCCCGTTTAGGTGTCATTATGCGTTTATCTCTTTTGTCTCTAAAATGTTGGATGCCCTATCAGGATAATTGGTAAATATACCATCTACCCCCATATTGAATAACATGTTTACATCGTCTGCATGATCGACGGTATATACGAAGACTTTCATTCCTTTCGAGTGTGCATCATTAATTATTTCTTGATTAATAAAGCTTAAACTTAGGTTAATAGAGTAAGCATTTAACAGTAGTGCGGTATCAGTATTGTTAAGTTGAACTCCCTCAATGAGAAGTGAGATATAAGCGGTAGGAAATGATAGACGGCATTGTTGTAAAAATGGGTGGTTGAATGATGAGATGATAAGTTGGTCAAGACGAAAATTAAGTGTGGTTAATAAGTTAGGGTACATTTCGATAAAAGGGGCTAAACAGGTCATCCCTTTTAGTTCTATATTGACAGTACAATCGTGCTGGCTTAAGTAAGACATTACTTCCCATAAGGTTGGTATTGGTTCTTTATCAACTAACAGCGTATTGAGATAGTGTTGTGTTACTTGTTCTATGAGGCCTTTCCCACTGCTTTTATCATCCAGCCTTCTGTCGTGATAAACATACAGCTCACCTTCGACACTGTGGATATCCAGCTCAATGAATTTAATGCCTAATTCAATAGATTTTTTCATGGCAGCTAAGGTGTTTTCTGGCGCGTAGCCACTGGCGCCTCTGTGTGCAAAAATTATCATTAGGTTCTAATTATCCCTTGCGTTTCTTTATTGTGAGTGTTGTTGATATGTACTTCCAATTGTGGGAAGGCGAGTTCAAGATTATTTTCACGTAGTTTTTTGCTGATTTCTTTATGTAATTTATGACGAAGAGGCCAACGAGTGTTCATGTCTTTAGCGTAAGCTCTTACTTCGTAGTCTTGAGTATGTTTCCCAAATCCTGCAAACCAAACCTCAGGCTCTGGGATGGTTAATGCTTCATCGCACTTTTTAATCGCTTGATATAAAGATGCTTCTACGCGTGAAGGATCTGAATCGCGCGCGACAGAAACATAAACAATCACGCGTGTTATAGGATCTGAAAGCGACCAGTTAATCAATTGTTCGGTAATAAAAGCTTTATTAGGAATAATGATCTCTTTTCTATCCCAATCAATAATCGTAGTGGCACGAATTTGAATTTTACTGACAGTACCTGTGAGTTCTCGGATTGTTACGGTATCGCCAATACGCACTGGTTTTTCAAATAAAATGATGAGACCTGAAATAAAGTTTGCGAAAATCTCTTGTAAGCCAAAGCCTAAGCCAAGAGAAAGGGCTGCGATGAGCCATTGCAATTTTGACCATTCCATCCCTAAAGTAGAAAAACCGCTCAATAGACCGAAAAATATAACCAGATAACGACTGACCGTGGTGATTGCAAACCCAGTACCTTGACTCAGATCGAGTCTTTGTAAAATGGTTAATTCGATTAGACCAGGTAAATTAGTGGCTATCATAAGTGAGAAACCAACAATGATGAGACTTAACAATAAGGACTTTAGTGTGATCGGTAACAGCTGCTCTATCCCATTGGCTGTTGTATTACTGGACCATAAAGTGATCCCGTCTAATAAAGAGAATAAGGCTGTATGAGTTTGTGTCCACAAGCCTACTAAACTCACTAGGAAGGCTAAAATCAACAGTGAGCGAACCAACCCTAACGATTGACTAGAAATAGTCTCTAAATCAACCTGAGGCTCTTCATAGGTGTCGAGAGGATCATTGCTATTTTGTGTGTCTTCGCCTTTTTCGCGTTGTGATAGTATTTCTGCACGACGAGCTTTAGCTCGATCAAAGGCGATACGCCGGCGTTCTATTAACATCCAGCGTTTTATCAATTGATAAAGCAACATGAAGCCTAGAGAGAGCACTAATGAGATTTGTAGCTGTAATAGCATCTGAAAAGCAGTGTAATAGTAGCCTCTAAATGCTAATCCAGCGCAAATAGGGGGAATGAGTAAAAGAATGGACCATAATATGCGTAACTGTAATTGTTTGTTTTTACCATCTTGCTGCATAAGGTGTTGTTTTTTAGAGAGTAAAAAAACTTCTTTGTAGAACATTAAGAGTAAGATACAAAAAATGATAAAGGCGCCTCGGCCAATACTATTCCTCAATATTGAATTGTTTATTACCTCAGTAACACCCATTATACCAAAGAAAGGTGTGGCCATAATAGTAAAGGTTTTTATCTTGAGTTGACCTTGGCTAATCAGCTTTTTATGCCCTTTAAAGTGGCCGATTAATAGCCCATTGTTTAGCGCAAGTAAATAAGTAAAACGGTATAAGAGATAGACTAATCCAATAGCAAGTACTCCCATGCCGATGGCAGCAACCATATTTTGATCCGACTCCAGCATTATTATGCCAGCAAGTATCACCGAGGCAGGTTTAATGATGCTGTAGATGAAAGTGTTAATAAGCGCTCTTAAGGTGTTAAAAAAACTATCTTGGGTAACATTGCCTACAAGTGTGACGTCTTGCTTCATTATTTGGTTAAACTTTGGCGTTAAAATATCTTGCGTGATCAAAGTAATAATGAAGAGAATAAGCCACCATGACCATAGTTCACTTTGTTTATTTATCGATTCTGATACTTGACGTAATGGTTGTTGGGCAATGAGCCATTGAGTACTCTGGAGTAAATCTTTAAACCATGGCTTACCGATAGCGTTTGCATTTGGAACCCAGAACAAATGTTCATTTAGCGTACTTTTAAGGGTTAAGTTTTGTTGAGTCAGCTGTTCGTATATGATTCTAAGATCAGCCAGTTCACTCAAATAAAGTTCATAGCCTTGTAGTAACTGGATCAGCAAGTAGTGTTGAGAGTTTAATAGCTTGTTTTGCAGTTGAGTAAATGATCCGCTTGATAATACTTGTTGATTATTGAGAGTTTGATCTTGTTCGAATTGATATTTTATCAGCCTAGTATTCGCAATATCTGTTTGTAATTTGTCTTGATCTGGAGGAGAGGGTAGAGATTGTAGTATTTGTAAAAAACGTTCACCAAAGGCTGAGTTTAGCTTAATCCAACTAATTTGTTGTTGAATATTAGCCAGTTGTTTAGCTTGTTGTTGATATAGATTTTCGGCTTTTTCTTGCTCTTTTACTGCTTGATTGGTCTGTAAAGTCAGTTTTTTTAGCTCATCGGCATAAGCTCGATTTTTTTTGCTTAACTCCTGAGTGAGCGGGTTTTGTTCGTTAGATGTTTCGATAATGCTTTGGGCTATCGTCGAATCTGTTTTGCGTTGGCGCTGCTGTGCTATTTCACTATTGAGTGCCTCAATCAGGCTTTCTTGTTGAAATAATTGTTTTCTAACCAGTTCTACCTGTTGCTGATTGAGGTTGATGCGTTTTTGACTGCTGGTAAGTTCTGCTTCGAATGTTGAAAGGCTTTGTATATAGAGCTGTCGTTGTGCGGTAAGTAACCTGCTGTCTAAGTTGTTTGTCTCAGGGATGTGATTTTTGTTATGAGTCGACAGGTTTTGTCTTGCACGAGCAATCTTATTGGGCAGTTGGTTATGCTCTTTGGTGAGCGAAGTTATTTTTAGATTAAGCTCAGCTTCAACTTCTTTTAATTCAGAAAGTCTTAGATAAGCAAATGAAGCTTGTTGAGTTAGTCCCTGCTTTTTTGACCAAGTTAGTGTTGTTTTAGCTTGCTCGAATTGACGGGCGATGTTCTTTTTATGTTCTTGATAATTATTGATTAAATCTTGATAGTTTTTCTCTACTTCAGCCAGTTCATTGGTCGTGCGCTCTAAATGAAGCAGTTTTTCTTCTTCAGTTAAATTGTCGGTTGGAGGTTGATGAAAACCTAATCGATTATTGATATCTAAAGGGGGAGTAGCGTTAGCTGTCACTGAAAGCATGCAACATGTAAGTAATAAAAGTAAGCGCATAGTAGTTGAAAGCATAAACTGATGCTTGTTTAGAGATCGAGTAATGTATATTACCAATAAAATGAAAGATTGATATCGCGAAATTTTAATTTCAAATAAATTTAATAAAAATGCGGGTTATCGTGTTGGTGTCGTTTGATTTTTACGTTGCTTTTTTTCTGTTTTTTCGAGTCTCAAATATCGCGGTAGCAACCACTAGTATTCCGCCTATTGCTGTTTTCATATCCAGATTTTCCCCTAAAAAGAGTAAAGCTAACATCGACCCGTAAAAAGGCTGAAGGCAAGACACTAAACTCACTGTTTTAGCACTTAAATGTCTCAGTGAAGCGGTAAATAAGGCGTGAGGGATTGCGGTAAACACGACACCAAGTAAAAGTATTAACCACCAAATATGCTGCGTTATTTGAGCAGGTTCAATAGTCTGCCAAGGTGCAAGAAATAGTACAGCAACACTGGTTTGATAGAACATGGCTTTAGTGCCCGAATAGGCAGAAAAATATTTTTTATGTAGTAAGTTACGTGCAGTAAAAAATACAGCGGATAACATCCCCATTGCTATGCCTAGCGTTACATTATTGCCTAAATTTGCTTCAGGAATGAGCAGTATGACCCCAAGCAGTACAATGGTGGCACTTATCATATCGACTTTTTTTATATGATGACCAGTAACAATGGGTTCAATTAGCACAGTCATCACAGGATAAGTAAAGAAAGCTATCATACCAATAGCCACCGACGAGAGCTGCATTGAAGCAAAATATGTGACCCAATGTAAGCTAACGATAATACCCAGACCTGCTGCAATAAAGTAATCTTTTGTGGCATTGAGCCGTAATTGTTTTTTGCTCACTTTAACAATCAATGCTAAGACAAAGGAGGCGACAATACAGCGTAATAAAGTAATATCGAGGGCACTGAGTGGGATCAGCTTCGAAAAGAGTGCTGTGCCACCAAATAGCAACACAGCGGTATGTAATTCGACTAAACCAGATTGCTTATGGTGATCTGCTTGGGACATTAATGTTGAATTTTGGCGAATAGTTGGCCCATTCGAGTGACAGCTTTTGGCGTAACGCCATCGGCAAATTGATTTAATGCATCTTCAGCAAATAACATGACTACAGTGCTACCTAGCTTAAAGCTCCCCATTTCATCACCTTTGTCTAAGGTCAGAGCATCTGGACCTGTTGTCGGATATTCCCAGCTACAGACTTTCTTTCCTGTTGGTGGTGTCACAGTCCCAGCCCAAACGGTTGCTATACTGGCTACAATTGTCGCGCCGACAAGTACCATAGCAACTGGCCCTATCTCAGTTTCAAAAATCGCCACTACGCGCTCATTTCTGGCAAATAGCCCAGGAACATTCTCGGCAGTTAAGGGATTTACCGAGAAAAGCTCACCGGGTATATAGGTCATTTTCGATAAAGTACCTTTGATTGGCATGTGAATTCTGTGGTAATCCTTTGGAGCTAGGTAGATAGTAGCGAAATCACCATTTTCAAACCTTTTCGCATCATCAGCGCGACCACCTAACAAGGCAAGTGATGAATATTCATGACCTTTAGCTTGAAATATTTGGCCATTGTTTATTGCACCACATTGGCTAACAGCACCATCAACAGGATGAACAATATAATCTTTATCTTTTGATATCGGGCGGATACCAGGTTTGAGTGAACGAGTAAAAAAATCATTAAAAGTGCGATATGCAGCGGGCGAGCTCTGGTCCGCATCATTCATATCGACATTATATTGCTTGATAAACCATGTGATTGCAGCAGTGGTGATTTTCCCCATTTCTGCTGCAGCTAATTTACCTACAATACGTGATACTAAATGTTTTGGCATCATGTATTGCAGCGAAATTTTTACTTTATCCACTTTGCTATTTTCCCATTGATATTATTAGTCTATTTTAATTGTCAGTGTCAGCTATAAAATGTCGAGCGTGACGTTGTTCATGTAATGTTGAGATGATTTTGTGATAATTGTTATACCTATCTTCGGCAATTTTACCTTCTTTAAATGCTTGAGTTATAGCACAGCCAGGATCTGTCTTGTGTTTACAATCTCTGAATTTACAGGTACCTAAATAGTCACGAAACTCAATAAAACACCAACCTACACGCTCAGCAGGGAGATGCCACAAGGCAAATTCTCGCACTCCAGGAGAGTCAATAAGATCACCACCACTGGCAAAATGGAGTAATTTTGCTGTCGTGGTTGTATGTTGTCCTAATCCTGAGTTTGTTGACACATCACCGATAACGAGTTCAGCATCGGGCATCATTGAATTAATCAGTGAAGATTTACCCACTCCAGATTGACCGACAAATACGCTAACATTTTCGTTGAGTAGTGCCTTTATTTGCTCAACACCCTCACCTGTTTTACTGCTCACTTTCAACACTTGATAACCAATGTCACGATATCGTTGAAGGGCTTCTTCTATTGAATCTTCCTCTTCTGGAGAAATTAAATCAATTTTATTTAAAATAATTACAGGAGCGATATGGGTGTCTTCTGCAGCGACAAGATAGCGATCGATAATCTGTGTTGTGAAGCTTGGGACGACAGAAGAAACAACCAATATTTGGTCAATATTAGATGCTATGATCTTAATGCCGTCATAGATATCTGGTCGAGAAAGTGAGGAATGGCGAGGGTGAACAGCCTCTACGACTCCTGCGATACCGGTATCAGTATCTTTTGAAAGTCGGACCACAACTTTGTCGCCAGTCACTAAACTTTGAATGTTTCGCCGCATATTGCAGCGTACAATTTGAGCTAATTCAGTTTCTATATCGGCGTGTTGGCCAAAACGAGATATAACAGTTCCGAGCTGTTCTGGCCCAAGTGAACTATCCTGTAATTCAGGGGTACTGTTACCTGAATCGTGCCGCTGAAGTCTTTTTTCTTGATTGGCCCGCATTCGGCGTCGCTGACCTTGACTTAGGGGTTTCTTTTTACTCAAAGTTTTGTCATCGTTTAATAAGGTGATTTTGTGTAACTTAAAAAAGCAGTATGATACACGGTCTTAAACAAAAAAGCCTGAATTTAGGCAAACAGGGAAAAAGGCAGATTTATGGCTGCAGATGCAAACAATCTCATTTGGGTCGATTTGGAAATGACAGGGCTTGAGCCTGACATCGAGAGAATTATTGAGATTGCAACTATAGTGACAGATAAAGAACTGAATATACTCGCAGAAGGGCCTACTATTGCTGTTCATCAATCTGATGCTCAGCTTGCCAAAATGGATGATTGGAATAAAAAACATCATGGTGAGTCAGGTTTAATTGATAGAGTACGTTCTAGTAAATATAACGAAGATCAAGCTGTTGCTATGACTATTGAGTTTCTTTCTAAGTATGTTACTAAGGGCTCTTCTCCTATGTGTGGGAACAGTGTTGGACAAGATCGTCGTTTTATGACTCTTTACATGCGGGAGCTGGAAGATTTTTTTCATTATCGGAATATAGATGTAAGTACAGTAAAAGAGCTTGTTCGTCGCTGGGATCCAGACAGTGTGAACGGCTTTACCAAGCTTGGCACCCATAAAGCTTTGATAGATATTCAGGAATCAATTGCTGAGTTGCAGTATTATCGAGCAAAAGTATTTAAAATTTAACCAATCAGTCATTTTATTTTCAAGAAGGGGTTGCAGCAATATGAAATTCTCATATAATGCGGCCTCAACTTTACTGCTGGCAAAGATTAAAGTTGCAATGCAAGATATGTGTTGATAAAAGGTTGCTGTAAGGCCTTCATTTCGATGATTGATTGCATTGTTGGAAATTAAAGCGACATTAGCTCAGTTGGTAGAGCGATACCTTGCCAAGGTATAGGTCATCGGTTCGAACCCGATATGTCGCTCCAAGTTTAAAGTTATAAAAATATAAGCGACATTAGCTCAGTTGGTAGAGCGATACCTTGCCAAGGTATAGGTCATCGGTTCGAACCCGATATGTCGCTCCAAATTTAATGTAAAAATAATGCGACATTAGTTCAGTTATTTTTTCAAGTGTTGATACCTTACCTTTGACAAGGTATAGATCATCGGCTCGAAGACACTTTTTATTTAAGGTAGATTCGGTCCAAATTTAATGTAAAAAATGATGCGACATTAGCTCAGTTGGTAGAGCGATACCTTGCCAAGGTATAGGTCATCGGTTCGAACCCGATATGTCGCTCCAAATTTAATGTAAAAATAATGCGACATAAGTTCAGTTGTTTTTGCAAGTGTTGATTGAATTCCTTTACCAAGGCATAGATCATCGGTTCGATCTAACTTTTTATTAAAGGTAGATTCGGTCCAAATTTAATGTAAAAAATGATGCGACATTAGCTCAGTTGGTAGAGCGATACCTTGCCAAGGTATAGGTCATCGGTTCGAACCCGATATGTCGCTCCAAATCACATGTAAATTTACGAAAAAATTAGCTAAGTTTAACGCTTAACAATAGTTGAATCGTATTTAAAACACATCTTGCTCAAACACATCAACATTTAAAGTCTGTTTTATAAAAGTACTCTATTGATTTTTTAATTGTAATTTATTTTACTGATATTAAGTTAACATACTCATAGTTAACAATAAAATCGTGTCAATTTTATTGAGTGGGCATACGATAGCTAAAGTTTGTGCCTGTCATTAGCGTGATTTTAGTGAAGATCTTTGTCATCATTTAATTGAATAATGGCTTTGTATATTCCAATAACAACTAAAATAACACAAACTAGTAACAATGCCTGTATTAAAATATTTGATTGCAATGGTAGACTAACCATCAACAAACACAGTGCTAAAATTATCAAGGTAAAGAGCTTCATCCATATGCTCCAGTTTAATCATTAGGTCAAAATTTGTTCCCTTTGAGTAAGTGTAGTAATATTTGTTCCTTTTTACGAATCTAAGCTCTGAATAACTACGCTTGATAGTTTGTAATTATCAAGGATAGATTGACTATAACTTGCATAAAAGTGGCAAGCAGCTTGCTGCATAATTGGATATTTATACCAATAAATAAAAGTATGCTGCCATTGAGAACACAAGTCTGCAACTTTCACAACCTGCACTAGCATCATGTAATGAAATAGTCTTTGAAGGTGAGGGGGGGATTTTAGGGCATTGTAGAGGTATATTTTAAACACTTAGTTAATAATATTTAGACATCTGGTAAAGTTTTACTGTAATTGAGTGAAAGCTGTTTAGCTAATAAGCTATTTGATATAAAGTTACAAGTTAAAATTAACGTTAGCGTTTTAAGAATAGATATCATGACACCAATTAAAGTCTACTTGGATAATGAACTGGATACAGTTGAGTTAGGTCAGCGAATAGCGGCAATCATAACACCGCCCTTGATCTTAAACCTTTCGGGTGAGCTTGGGGCGGGGAAAACAACCTTCAGTCGAGGGTTGATTCAAGCATTTGGTCACAAGGGGACGGTGAAGAGCCCTACTTATGCTTTGGTTGAACCCTATGAACTCTGTGGTGTAGATTTATATCATTTTGATCTTTATCGATTAAGCGATCCTGAAGAATTAGAGTTTATGGGGATCAGGGATTATTTCACCGAGAAAAGTATTTGCATTGTCGAATGGCCAGATCGTGGTCATGGACTCATACCTGAGGCTGATATTAGCTGCCACATCAAATATGTCGATGAAAGTCGTGAAGTGGAAATCACTTCAGGCTCCGAAAAAGGGCAATTGCTACTAAGTAAATTCAAATAACAATGATAAAAACAGCGTCGATTTTACAATGTTTATTATGCTTGATGACGTTATGTTCATCTTTTTTTGTTCATAGCGCCAATCAATTAGGTGGAGTACGAATTTGGGCTGCTCCAGAGTCAACTCGAGTCGTTTTTGATTTAAGTGAGGCACCTAATTTCACCCATTTTTTATTAACAAATCCTTATCGTTTGGTGGTCGATCTAAAAAGCACTTCGACACCGATAAATCTTGCTAAGTTGACCAATAACAGTAAATTAATTAAAAGAGTCCGTATCAGTCAACCACCATCAAAAGGGACGCTAAGACTGGTTATTGACCTCACTAAACCAGTTAAATCGAGTTTATTTTCTTTGTCTCCAACGGCTCCATATGGTAATCGACTTGTTGTCGATCTTGATGGTAGTGGATCTCAGCAAATGATTAAAATAAACCAACCTAAAACTGAACTTAGGGATGTTATCGTTGCGATTGATGCTGGACATGGTGGTGATGATCCTGGCTCTATTGGACCATCAGGTATTTATGAAAAACAAGTTGTATTACAGATAGCCAAGAAAGTAGAGGCGAAAATAAATGCCACTCCTGGTATGAAGGCAGTAATGACTCGCTCTGGAGATTATTTTGTTAATTTGAATAAGCGATCTGAAATTGCACGTAATAGTAAAGCAGACCTGTTGATATCGATCCATGCTGATGCATTTACCTCTCCTCAGCCTAGAGGAGCCTCTGTGTGGGTGCTATCCATGAAAAGGGCGAATAGTGAGATAGGTCGTTGGCTTGAGCATAAAGAAAAACATTCAGAGTTGTTGGGTGGTGCTGGTGAGATAATACAAAATACGGATAATGAACAATATTTAGCGATGACCTTGCTTGACATGTCTATGGACCGCTCTATGGCCATTAGTCATAATATTGCGGGAGATGTATTGTCAAATTTAGGTACCGTGACCAAGTTGCATAAATACAAACCTGAATCAGCGAGTTTCGCAGTACTTAAGTCACCTGATATCCCTTCTATTTTGGTCGAGACTGGCTTTATTTCGAACTATAAAGAAGAAAGGTTATTATCGCAGCGAGATCATCAAAATAATATAGCGAGTGCTGTGTATAAAGGGGTGCTCAAATATTTTGAGTCCAACCCACCGGTGGGCTCTTTAATGGCCAATAAAGGGTCATTTAAACATCATGTTCGCAGTGGAGAATCTTTGTCAGTGATAGCGAACAAATATCACATATCGATTGCCAGTATTAAGCGCGCTAACGGCCTAAAGTCAAATATTCTAAAAATTGGGCAGAAGTTGGTTATCCCTAAAGCCTAGTTTGCTATAGGATGAGTGATATTTTGTAGCTTAAGCTTATTATTCAAGATTAAACAAATATGACAATACAGATACTGTCTCCACAATTAGCAAATCAAATAGCGGCAGGTGAAGTGGTTGAACGGCCAGCTTCAGTGATTAAGGAGTTAGTTGAAAATAGCTTGGATGCAGGTGCTACCCGTATCGATATTGAGATCGATAAAGGTGGTAGTAAGCTGATTAAAATACAAGACAATGGTGTCGGGATCCCTAAATCTGAATTGGCCTTGGCGCTGTCTAGACATGCGACTTCTAAACTCAGTACTTTAGATGACTTGAGCGCCATTTTAAGCTTCGGATTCCGTGGTGAGGCGCTAGCAAGTATTAGTTCTGTTTCTCGACTGACTTTAACGTCGCGAACAGCAGATCAAAGTGAAGCTTGGCAAGCTTATGCCGAAGGTTCTGATATGGCTGTTAAGGTTATCCCTGCTGCGCATCCTGAGGGGACGACAATAGAGGCTGTCGATTTATTTTTTAATACTCCAGCAAGAAGACGTTTCATTAAAAGCGATAAAACTGAGTTTACTCATATTGATGAATGGCTTAAACGTATTGCTTTGGTCAAGCCAGAGATCCATTTCTCTTTAAAACATAATGGCAAGCAAGTTCGTCACTATCGTCCAGTCAGTACTCAAGATCAATATTTAATCCGTTTAGCTCAAATTAGTGGTAAGGCTTTTGCTGAACAAGCAATTGAGATTGATTGTCATCATGAAGGGCTTAAACTGAGTGGATACATCCAATCCCCTTTTTTTACTGCTCCTGCGAGTGACACTCAATTTTTTTATGTCAATGGCCGTTTGATCCGTGACAGATTGGTGAACCATGCGGTGAGGCAAGCTTTTGCTGAACATGGAACCGGTGAACAAGCAAGTTACGTGTTGATGTTAGAGGTCGATCCCCATCAAGTCGATGTGAATGTCCACCCTGCAAAGCATGAGGTTAGATTTCATCAAAGTCGTTATGTGCATGACTACATTCTACAAGCATTGCAATCGGCTTTGATGCAAGTGGCACGCACTTCAATCGACGCTCCTAACGAGAACAAAGAGCATGATATTCAAGATGATTGGCATAAACAAACGGTACCTGAAAGACAAGTTGCTGAAACCAACTCCCCTGGTTACTTAACACATTCAAAGAGTGCACTAAAGAGTAAAGATAGTGGCTTATCAGGTGAATCACATTTAGAGTCTGAATATTCAAGAGGAGGTCAATATTCTGCACGTGCTCAAGTTGAGCTACCTTCAGCAAGCGCAATAGCCTCTTATACACGATTGTTAAAGACCGACGATGTTAAGAATGATGCGCCAGATAATCGTTTAACGAGTCAAATGCCTCCGGTGTTAGCCAGTAAATACTGGGTGCGTGTTGAAGGTGAACATTTGTCTTTGTTAGTCATAGATGACGTTGCAAAATGGCTTAAAAAGAGAGATATTTTAGGTAAAATTGCAGATGGACTGATTAGCCAGCCCTTGTTGATGCCTGTTTCAATTAAAATTGACAATGACTGGCTTAATACTTTAGATGAAAGAGAACAACTATTAAGAAAATTAGGAATTGAAGTAACTATTCGTCTTGGGCAGTTGATTATAAAGAAAGTGCCCCCATATTTAAGACATAGTCAGCTAGTTACAGTGATACCTGAATTATTATTATGGATGAGGTTTGATGAACCTAGCCATGAAGCGCTAGCTGTTTGGTTAGTCAAACAAGATCAAACAAAGTTTGAATCAGTATTACATATTTGGTCGATATTTAATCAGCTGGATGATGACATTCAGCAGGAATTCACACAGAAGGCCAAGTTATTACCTTGGCAATCATGGTTAGAAGAGCAATTGAGTGACTGAAAACAGTTCATCAAAACGCCGTAATACAGCCGTTTTGCCTCAGATATTGACACTTATGGGGCCTACAGCTTCAGGTAAAACAGCACTGGCCATAGAGCTGGTTGAACAATATAACTGTGAAATAATTTCAGTTGATTCCGCTTTAATTTATCGCGGGATGAATATTGGTACTGCTAAGCCTAATTTACAGGAGCTTCGCAAGGCACCTCATCGACTTATTAATATTCGAGATCCATTAGAGAGTTATTCAGCTGCTGACTTTAGAACGGATGCTCTGCTGGCAATAGAAGACATTTTAGCTCAAGGGAAAAAACCATTACTTGTTGGTGGAACTATGATGTATTTCAAAGCTTTATTAGAAGGTTTGTCACCATTGCCTGCCGCAAATGATAGTATTCGAAAGCAGATACAGAGCGAAGCTGAACTGCATGGTTGGCAGTATTTACATGATGAGCTTACGCGAATAGATCCTGTCTCAGCTGAACGTATCCATCCTAATGATCCTCAGCGATTATCTAGGGCAGTTGAAGTCCACAGACTCAGTGGTAAATCGTTAACAGAGCTTACTGTCGTGAAGTCAGCACCATTACCCTATGACGTGGTGCAATTTGCTATTTCACCCAAAGACCGAAAAGTGCTACATCTTTCTATAGAAGAAAGGTTCAAATTGATGTTAACTCAAGGGTTCGTGGAAGAAGTTGAATTACTCAGGGAACGAATTGAGCTGAATATTGACTTACCTTCGATGAGATGTGTTGGTTACAGACAATGCTGGCAATACTTAGATGGTGAGTATGACTATGATACTATGGTCGAAAAATCAGTAGTTGCTACTAGGCAATTGGCGAAACGTCAATTAACATGGTTGAGAGGTTGGCCTGAGTTAAATTGGCTGGAAAGTGGGTTAGATTCAAACCTTACAGAGGTATTGCGACATTGTCGCTAGCAAATTTATTCTTGCTATACAATACTAATAACCAAAGAAAATTTACGTGTTTTAGTTTTACTACTTATTTTTAATAAAAAGGAAATTACAAAATGGCTAAGGGGCAATCTTTACAAGACCCGTTTTTGAACGCACTGCGCCGTGAGCGCGTTCCCGTTTCTATTTATCTTGTTAATGGCATTAAGTTGCAAGGGCAAGTTGAATCATTTGATCAATTTGTTATTTTGCTTAAAAACACGGTCAGTCAAATGGTCTACAAGCATGCTATTTCAACTGTCGTGCCAGCACGTCCATTTAACGTGAGTGCGCATACAGCGACACCGACAGCAGCACCAGCTGGATTTAATGGTCAGACTGATGAAACGAGTGAGTCATAAGTGTTAAGGAGTTTGCTTTTTGTTTGATCGTTATGAGGCTGGAGAAAACGCCGTTCTTGTTCATATCGAGTTTTCCGATGAAGATCGTAGGGAAGATTTAATCGAACTACAATTATTGGTCGAGTCCGCTGGAGTGAAATCCATTGGGGTGATCACAGGAAAACGTCGTTCACCGGATCGAAAGTTTTTTGTTGGATCGGGAAAGGCCGATGAATTAGCTGCGATGGTTGCGGGCACGGAAGCCGACGTGGTCATTTTTAATCACCCATTGACTCCGGCTCAAGAGAGAAATCTTGAGGTGGTATGCCAATGCCGTGTATTAGACCGTACTACACTCATTTTAGATATTTTTGCTCAGAGAGCCCGAACGTATGAAGGTAAGTTACAGGTAGAGCTAGCGCAACTACGCCATATGTCAACACGGCTTATACGGGGGTGGACCCATTTAGAACGCCAAAAAGGTGGCGTCGGTATGCGGGGACCAGGAGAAACTCAGCTCGAAACTGATAGGCGTCTGCTTCGAGGGCGAATTAGTGTCATTAATAAACGCTTAGCAAAAGTGGATAAGCAACGTGAGCAGAGTCGCCGAGCTAGACGTCGTAGTGATTTAGCAACAGTCTCATTGGTTGGATATACGAACGCAGGTAAATCGACTTTATTCAATTCACTTACAGCATCTGATGTTTATGCCGCGGATCAGCTTTTTGCCACTCTAGATCCGACGCTGAGAAAGCTAGATCTCGATGATGGAAATGTTATTTTAGCTGACACCGTGGGTTTCATTCGTCATTTACCTCATGACTTAGTAGCGGCATTTAAAGCAACACTGCAAGAAACTCGTGAAGCGGATTTATTGCTTCATATTGTTGATTGTTATGACGAGAATATGACTGATAACTTTGAGCAAGTTCAATTAGTGCTCAAAGAAATAGGTGCTGAAGATATACCGCAATTAATTGTTTATAATAAAATTGATTTGTTGGATGAGGTTGACCCTAAAATCGATTACGATGATGAAGGCATACCTATTAGAGTGTGGGTTTCAGCTCAGAAACAACAAGGTTTAGCGTTGTTAAAAGAAGCCATCAACAGTATTGTTGGTAAGGTGACGTTAACATTGACCTTGGAAATACCTGCAACAGCTGGATATTTTCTTGGCCAGTTATACCAACTTGATGTGATACAGCAGAAAGAATATGATGAACTAGGGAATTGTATCTTGTCTGTTCGATTATTAGAGGCCGATTGGCGTCGACTTGTTAAGCAGAGCGAAGGAAAATTAGAAACTTTAGTTGTCGAATATTCGACAATAGAGTAGTTTTTAGTGATCTCATTTATTTCATACACCAGTGGAGTGCTAAATGGCTTGGAATGAGCCCGGAAACAAGGGTAAAGACCCTTGGGGAAATAAAAGTGGTAACGATAAGGGACCACCAGATTTAGATGAAGTTTTTCGTAATATATCTAAGCGTTTTGGCGGCAGAAAAGGCGGTGGTTCAGGGCCGAGCTTTAGCTCATTCAGCCTTGCCATTGTGTTGGGTATTGCTGTTGCTATTTGGGCTGCATCAGGTGTATATACTGTCAAAGAAGCAGAGAAAGGAGTGGCACTTAGATTTGGCCAATACATAGGTGAGGTTGAACCTGGCTTACATTGGAAGGCGACTTTTGTTGATGAGATTTTTCCTGTCAATGTCAACACTGTACGTTCAATTCCCGCTTCGGGTAGCATGCTTACAGCCGATGAAAATGTAGTGTTAGTTGAACTTGATGTGCAGTATCGCGTTATGGATGCTTATAACTTCATATTCAGTGCTGTGGATGCTAATAGCAGTTTACGTGAAGCGACAGATAGTGCCCTGCGGTATGTTGTTGGCCATAATAAAATGGATGATATTCTAACGACAGGTCGAGATAAAATTCGTCGTGACACTTGGGCTGAAATTGAGCGAATTATTGAGCCGTATAAACTTGGTATTCAAATTGATGACGTCAACTTTCTACCCGCTCGTCCACCGGAAGAAGTGAAAGATGCTTTTGATGATGCGATTTCAGCTCAGGAAGATGAACAACGTTTTATTCGTGAGGCTGAAGCTTATGAAAGGGCAATAGAGCCAAAAGCTCGTGGCCAAGTTCAGCGTATGGAACAGCAAGCTAACGCTTATAAGCAGCGTGAGATCCTAGAAGCTAAAGGTAAAATTGCCCGTTTTGAATTGTTGTTACCTCAATATAAACTGGCGCCAAAAGTTACCCGTGAACGTCTATACCTTGATTCAATGCAACTTGTATTGAAAGGCACCAGCAAGGTGTTAGTGGATTCTAAGAGCAGTAATAATATGATGTATTTGCCTTTAGATAAACTGATGGAGAATAGTAAGTCCGTTGCTAAACCTCATCAGACTAATTCAACGTCTTCAGTAAACTCATCAAGCAGTAATATGAGTCAGAATAGTATGCCGATTGACTCACGTCCATCGCGTGGCGAACGTCAAGGGAGGAACTAAAATATGGGAAGGTTAGTCGCCATTATTGCTGCGGTACTTGTTGCCGTATTATTATCCTCTATCTTGATCGTTAACGAAGGCGAGAGAGCCATAGTTTCACGTTTTGGCAAGATTTTAAAAGATGAAGATGTGACGCGTATTTATGCGCCAGGCTTACATATTAAACTACCGGTAATAGATAAAATCAAATACCTTGATGCACGGATCCAAACCTTGGATGGCGCAGCTGATAGATTTGTTACTTCAGAAAAGAAAGACCTGATGGTTGACTCTTATGTGAAGTGGCGAATATTTGATTACGAAAAATATTATCTTTCTACTGGTGGCGGTAATAAAGCCAACGCAGAGTCATTGCTGCAACGTAAAATTAATAATGATCTTCGTACCGAATTTGGCCGTCGTACCATTAAAGACATTGTTTCAGGTAGTCGTGATGAACTGCAACAAGATGCGTTAAAGAATGGTGCTGAAAGTGCTGCTGACTTAGGCATTGAGGTCGTTGATGTTCGAGTTAAACAGATAAACTTGCCTGCCAATGTCAGTTCGAGTATTTATCAACGTATGCGCGCTGAACGAACCGCTGTAGCAAAAGAACACCGGGCTCAAGGTATGGAGCAATCCGAGATTATCCGAGCTAAAACAGATGCGTCAGTGACGATTCAGATTGCAGACGCTGAACGTAAGGCGCTAGAGGTTAAAGGTGAAGGTGATGCTACGGCTGCTAAAATTTATGCCGATGCTTACAAAAAAGATCCTGAGTTCTTTAGTTTTCTACGTAGTTTAGAAGCGTATAGAGAGAGCTTTGCTGATGGTTCAAATGTCATGGTATTAGAACCTGACAGTGAATTCTTTAAGTACATGAAGAGCTCTACAGGTAAATAACGCTATTTGAATTAAAAAGCTCGGCTTAGTCCGAGCTTTTTTTTGCCTCAAATATATAACTACTTCATTGAGTAAGAAATAGTATTTTCCAGCTTGCTTTTTATTGAGCTATCTTTAAGAACAGAGATGTAACGTTTGTTTTTTAAGCTGAGTTAGATATTTTCCTAACTATTGTTAACTTTGTTATCTGTTTTACTATGTTCTATTTATAATTTTTAGCTATAATGAGCGCGCCTCAAGTTTCGTTTTAACGTTTTGGGGTAAACACCAAATTCTGAACAATTTAAAACAAAAATTCCAACACTCTCAGGAGATAAGTGGATGAGCAATGCGCCAGTCGATACCGGACGTCGCAGATTTCTGACAGCAGCAACTGCCGTAGTAGGTGGTGCAGGTGCCGTCGCTGCGACTGTTCCTTTTATAAAGTCATGGAATCCGAGTGCCAAAGCGAAAGCTGCAGGCGCACCGGTTGAAGTAAACATAAGTAAAGTAGAGCCGGGTCAACTGATCCGTGTTGAGTGGCGTGGTAAGCCTGTATGGGTAGTGCGCCGTACCGAAGAAATTTTAGCCAACCTTGCTACATTAGATGATCAACTTCGCGATCCTGCATCAGTGGAAGAGCAGCAACCCGCTTATGCACAAAATGCTGGACGTTCAATTAATCCTGAGTATTTTATCGCTGTGGGTTTATGTACTCATTTAGGGTGTTCTCCGACTTACTTGCCAGATACTTTTGGTGAGCAGGTTGAAGGCGTCCCTTCTGGTTTCTTCTGCCCATGCCACGGTTCTAAATTTGACTTGGCAGGTCGAGTATTCCAAGGTGTACCGGCTCCGTTGAATTTAGTGGTTCCACCTCACCAGTACATTGATGACAGAAATGTGATAATCGGTGTTGATCAAGGGGCTGCGTAATGATTAAAAATATAGTTGATTGGATTGATGCTCGGATCCCAATGACGGCTACCTATAATCGTCATGTGGGTCAGTACGCAACACCTACGAACTTTAACTTTTGGTATTTTTTCGGCTCATTAGCCATGTTGGTCTTGGTCAATCAGTTATTAACTGGTATATGGTTGACAATGAATTACGTACCGACGGCTGAAGGGGCTTTTGCTTCAATCGAATACATCATGCGTGATGTTGAATATGGATGGTTGCTTCGTTATATGCACTCCACTGGTGCATCGGCATTTTTTGTGGTGATTTATCTGCATATGTTCCGGGGTTTGATCTACGGTTCATATCAAAAGCCTAGAGAGTTATTGTGGCTTTTTGGCATGTTGATATTTCTGGTGCTAATGGCTGAAGCCTTTATGGGCTATTTGCTGCCATGGGGACAAATGTCTTATTGGGGAGCACAGGTGATTATTTCTTTATTTGGTGCAATTCCATTTATAGGTGATGATCTGACACTGTGGATCCGCGGTGATTTTGTGGTGTCTGGTGCAACCTTGAATCGCTTTTTTGCATTACACGTGATCGCGTTGCCTTTAGTATTAGTCGTCTTAGTTTTTTTACATTTAATTGCACTGCATGAAGTGGGTTCTAACAACCCTGATGGCATTGAAATTAAGAAAAACAAAGATGAGAATGGTTGGCCTATTGATGGTATCCCATTCCATCCTTATTATACTGTTAAAGACATTATGGGGGTTGCAGGCTTTCTGATTATCTTCTGTTATGTGTTGTTTTTTATGCCTGAAGGCGGCGGGTACTTCCTTGAAGGGCCTAACTTTGAAGCTGCAAACTCAATGAAGACACCTGAGCATATTGCACCAGTTTGGTATTTTACGCCTTTTTATGCCATTTTACGTGCGATACCGGATAAATTATTAGGCGTTATCGGCATGGGACTTGCTATTGCCGTACTGTTTATATTGCCTTGGTTAGACCGTTGTAAGGTCAAGTCTGTTCGTTATCGTAGTCTGACGCATAAGTTGAACATCGCCCAGTTTGCTGTGTCTTTTGTTATTCTTGGATATTTAGGTGCTGTTGCGGCAACGCCTGTATTAACCAACGCAGCTCGCTTCTTTACTCTGACTTATTTTGGTTTCTTTGTATTCCTTTGGATATACAGTAAAAATGAGAAGACTAAACCTGTTCCAGAGAGGTTGACTCACTAATGAAAAAATTAATGATTGCATTAGTTACCTTAATTCCATCTTTTGCGTTTGCATCTGGTTCTGGTGTGCATTTAGAAAGTGCCAATGTGGATCTGCATGATACAGAGTCACTGCAGCGTGGTTTGGATAATTTTCAAAACTACTGTGCGGGTTGCCATAGTACTCAATATCAGCGTTATAATCGTGTTGCAGATGACTTAGGCATATCTTTAGATGATATGCGTGCTAAGTACATATTCGATGTGAATGTAAAGCCTGGTAGTTTAATGAAAAATGCCATTCCAGCTAAAGATGCAGCTAAATGGTTCGGTGCTACGCCACCAGATCTTACATTGGTTGCTCGAGTACGTGGTGAAGATTGGATTTATTCTTATTTGAAAGGCTTTTATCATGATGAAAATCGTCCTTTTGGTGTAAATAATACTGTTTTTCCATCAGTCGGTATGCCTCATGTATTACAAGATCTTCAAGGTCTACCAGTCAAAGAAGTGGTGACTCATGAAGATGGCACTAAAGTGACAACTTTAGTGGCTACTGGTGGCAAGCTTAATGCTGAAGAGTATGATCAACTCGTACGCGACATTACAGGGTTCCTCGTTTATTCGGGCGATCCAGTTAAACTTGAACGTGAAAGTTTAGGCTGGTGGGTAATGGGCTTTTTGTTTATCTTCTTCGTGATAGCTTACTTACTGAAGAAAGAGTACTGGAAAGATGTACACTAACCTTTAGAAAGGTTAGAATGTATCATTCGCATACTGTAAACGAGGGGTTATCCCCTCGTTTTGCTTTTTATTTTTTGCTTTTTACTTAAAATCTTGGAGGGTATCAATGGCTGTTGCTGCCAATAAACGCTCAATTATGACTCTGTATTCAGGTGCTGACGATCTTTATAGTCATCAAGTTCGTATCGTCTTAGCTGAAAAAGGAGTCACCGTTGATGTACTTCAGGTTGAGACAAGTGAAATGCCTGAAGATTTAATCGAATTGAACCCTTATAATACAGTGCCAACTTTGGTTGATCGTGAACTTGTACTTTATAACTCACGTATTATCATGGAATATTTGGACGAGCGTTTTCCTCATCCACCACTAATGCCCGTTTATCCAGTATCTCGTGGACGTACACGTTTGATGATGCATCGCATCGAGAATGATTGGTATACATTAGTTGATCGTATCAGAAGTGATGATCGTGCTGATGCTGCTCGTAAAGAATTACAAGAAAGCTTAGCATCTATCGCGCCAGTATTTAATGAAATGCCTTATTTTATGGCAGAAGAATTCGGTTTGGCTGATTGCTATTTAGGCCCTCTATTATGGCGTTTACCTGTGCTTGGTATCGAACTTGATATCCGTACAGCGAAAGAAGTTAAAGCTTATATGACACGTCTATTTGACCGTGAATCATTTAAAGCGTCATTAACAGAGGCCGAGCGCGAAATGCGTATGGGTGCTTAAATGAAGCCGATGACCCCTAATCGTCCGTATTTGCTGCAAGCATATTACGATTGGTTAATGGATAATGAACTGACACCGCATGTTGTTGTTGATGCCTATGTGCCAGGTACCCAGGTTCCACAACAATATGTAAAAGACGGGCAAATTGTGCTTAATATCACTTCCTCAGCTGTAGGTAATTTACAGATAGGACATGAGTATATTGAGTTCAATGCACGCTTTGGTGGTGTACCTCAGCAAGTTGTTCTTCCAATGGCGGCGATAGTTGCTATCTATGCCAGAGAAAATGGTGCAGGCACTGTTTTTGAGGTTGAAGATGCATATCAGCTTGAAGATGAAGAGTTGATAGAGTCAGGTTTATCTGTTGTTGAAGAAGCAAAAGATGAGCTTGTTACAGAAGGGGTTGATGATAAACCTGAAGTAACAGAGCCAAAACGCCGAGGTCATCTTACGTTAGTGAAGTAGACCTTAGTGAATAAAAAAAGCCAGTGATATCACTGGCTTTTTTTATTAAATTTTTCTTATCACTTGTTTAATTTCTTACCCAACTATTGAGGTCTAATACCCATTAAGCGTCTTTTGGAATGAGATCTATTTGTGGTGATTTAAATGGGCTTTATGTTAGCATTCCACTCTCATTTATTGGCTTCATGTATTTTATGCCTTGGGTAGTTTATGCTGTTAATGATCGATAACTATGACTCTTTCACATTTAACTTAGTGCAGTATTTTCAGCAATTAGGTCAAGAGGTTCTGGTTAAGCGTAATGATGAAATTACCATTGCTGATATTGACATATTAGCGCCGAGCCATATCGTTATCTCACCTGGGCCGCGCAGTCCCAATGAAGCCGGTATCTCTTTATCAGTGATTGAATATTTTGCAGGAAAGATACCTATCTTAGGAGTATGCTTAGGACACCAAGCGATTGCACAGGTGTTCGGTGCTGATATCATACGTGCAAAACGAGTTATGCATGGTAAAACAAGTCTGATCAGCCATGTGGGTGAACGACTTTTTTCAGAACTGAATCATCCACTTACCGTTACTCGTTATCATTCATTATTAGTGAATTCACTGCCTGATGGTTTTACGCTAGATGCTTGGTTTGACGATGATGTTCATGGGCGTGAAATTATGGCAATGAGCCATAATCATTTACCTCTTTATGGGGTACAGTTTCATCCTGAATCGGTATTAACAGAGCAAGGGCATGAGCTGTTACAGAATTTTCTTAATTTAAGTTAATACCATCCTAGAGTAAGATCCCAGAGCTTAAATTCTTTCAGCTGTTACAATTTTCTTGTAACAGGCTACCTGTTATATGCTATAAATATTCGCCAAAATAAAACAATAATAAGGAAGGAGAATGAGACGTTTTAATCGATATTCTAGCTTGAGTGTGCTGATTATTGCCAGTCTAACTGGTTGCGTGGCAACTTCAACTTCAAGAGAGCAGGGGCTAACTGAGCCTGCTAGTCAATCAACGAGCCAGTTATCATTTGCTCCGCCGCCTAATGCTAATCATGCATTGACACTAAAACAGATCATGGCTAACCCTGATTGGATGGGAATATTAGCGCAAGAGGCTTATTGGGGCGACGATAGCCAGTCAGTTTATTTTGTCCGTCAAGCTCACGGCAGTCCAATTAAAGATTATTATGAACAAGCGTTAAATGGTGGTAACGCGAACCAACTTTTGCTAAATCAATTGCATCAAGCCTCTCAAAAGCATGGTGTTTTTAGCAATGATAAGACCAAGAAAGCGTATATCTATCAAGGTAATGTTTTTGTAAAGCAGCTTAATTCAGGCATTGTTTCACAACTCACTAAAGAAAACACACCAATTAATGGTGTGCGCTTCCTCAATAACGGTGATATTGCTTATTGGCGGGAAAATAATATTTATCGTATTCATAATAACACGGGTATGAATGAGGAAATTGCCAGAATCAAGATGTCTACCGCACCTAAAGGGGGAGAGGAACCATCAACTTATATTGCTAAGCAGCAAAAAAAATTAATCAAATATGTGGCACAGCAATACGATAACCAAAAAAAGAAAGCGCAATACAAGGCAAGCTTAGCAGAGGTCGATCCTACACTGGCCAGTAAAACTTGGTATCTAGGAGATAGCGAAACCGTGTCAGAGCTGAGTCTCTCGCCTGATGGTCGGTTTGTATTGCTGGCATTAATCGATAAAAAATATAGTTGGCGTGGCGAGCTTGATATCATGCCTAACTATCTTAGTAGAGATGGTCATATTGATGCCATACCTGTTCGCTCTCGAATTGCTGAGGATAATATTCCTGGAGAACGTTTGGTGTTATTAGATCTTAATTCTCATACACAAACAGCTATCAGTATCGAAGGACTTGAGGGATATGATGACGATGTGTTAGCGAGTGTGAAATCTGAAAACGCTAAGGCAAAAGGAGAACCATATTATCCTGTGCGATCACCGCGAAAAATTCAGTTAATACAAGATTGGGGTTGGGATCAAAGTGCGATCCAGTGGCAAGGAAGTGACAATAAGGTCGCCATTATGCTTGAGGCGATTGATAATAAAGATCGCTGGATAGCGACATTAGATCTTGATAACGGTGTACTTAACACTGAGCATAGGTTACATGATAATGCCTGGATTAATTATACCTTTAATCAGTTTGGTTGGTTGCCAGATAGCGATGCGCTTTACTATTTGTCTGAACAATCGGGTTACTCTCATCTTTATCTTAAGCCTGTGGGTGAGTCAGCTAAAGCGTTAACTCAAGGTCAGTATGTCGTGAGTGAGATCACCCTTGGTCCTAAGGCAGAATTTATCTACTACAAGGCAAATAAAGATCATCCAGGGATCGATAATGTGTACCGTGTTGAGATTAATACCGGTAAAAATGAGCAGTTAACCCATTGGGATGGCAAGCTTGATTATCGCTTAAGTCCAGATGGTAATAGCCTATTACTTACCGCATCTCGCCGCACATCGCCTAATGAGCTTTATGTGCAAACGATTGGCGGTAAGCTAAAAAAAATGACCTCATACACAAGTGACGCATTTAAAAATTACCCTTGGCAAGCGCCAGAGATTGTCACCGTGCCATCGAGTCATGGTGCTGAGAATATTCATGCCAGAGTGTATTTACCCCAAGGGTATGATAAGAGCCAAGCTAGCAAGTATCCGGCGGTGATCTTTAATCATGGTGCAGGATATTTACAAAATGCCCATTATGGTTTTTCTGTTTATTTTCGAGAGTTTATGTTCAATAACCTACTAGCTCAACAAGGTTATGTTGTTATGGACATGGATTATCGGGGGTCAAAAGGATACGGACGTGATTGGCGTACTGCGGTGTATCGCCAAATGGGCACGCCAGAAGTTGAAGATTTACAAGATGCTGTTAATTGGATGGCAGTTAATATTCACGTAGATGCTAACAAGGTTGGTACTTATGGGGGATCCTATGGTGGTTTTTTGACCTTTATGGCATTGTTTAACAAGCCTGAGCTATTTCAAGCAGGTGCTGCGTTGCGGCCGGTGACGGATTGGGCGCATTATAATGCTCCTTACACCTCCAATATTCTGAACACACCAGATATCGATCCAATTGCTTACCAACGTAGCTCGCCGATTGAACATGCCCAAGGTCTGCAAAAACCATTGCTTATTATGAGTGGTGTACTTGACGATAATGTTTTTTTTCAAGATAGCGTGCGTTTAGTGCAGCGTTTGATTGAGCTGGAAAAGCCAATGTTCGAAACGGCCATTTATCCTGTTGAGTCTCATGGTTTTAAGGAGCCCTCGAGTTGGTTAGATGAATATCGTCGAATTTATAAATTGTTTGAACAAGAACTAAAATAGTTGATTAAGCCTCCACAGCGAGGTTTTTTTTTGTCTAAAATAGTATTAAGTTTTATTTATATTCTTTTTGGGGAAAATCAATAGTGGCGATATCGGTAGCCGGAGGAGTTAGGCCTGGCAAGGTCATTGAAATAGAGCATAGGCTTTATCAACAGTTAATTGTGGGTAAGCAACAGTCTAGTTCTATGTGCGATGAACTGGGTGAAGGCGTAGAGCTTGATGCTAATAAGCTAGCGGTAGAGCGTGAAGCTGCTTTAGAGCGGTTAGCAAAGAAGGTAGAGGATAAACAGTTATTTGAACGAATTTCAACACAATTAGTCGATGAAGTCGGAGCTGCCATTGATCATCGTCTGGCGTCTACTGATGGCGTTATAAAAAGCTCAGGAATTAATGAATCTCAGTTGTTGATTTTAGAGCTAGTACAGGACAGTAAAATTGATATCAATCGTTTGATTTCTTTGATTGAACATGAATCATGGTTAGTTCGAGATTTGCTTAATATTGTCAATAGTGCTTCTTTCAGGCACCGCAATAGTAAAGATCCCGATATAAAAGTGACAGATGTAAAGTTAGTGCTTAACTTTATCGGTCTTGAAAATATTAAGTTACTTGTTCCCTATTTTTGTTTGAGAAATTGGTTGCCATCAGGACACGCGAATTTATTGTGGATCACACGTAAATTGTGGCGTTATTCAATGATCAGTGCAATTGCGGCCCAAGCATTAGCTAAATTACATGAAAAAGATAGTGTATTTGTCTATACCTGTAGCTTGTTAAGCCAGTTAGGCCCTTCAGTTGTGTTGACAAATAGCGCTGTACTGTTCACAAATACATGGGACTTTTGGTTGCGAGAGGCCAGTAAAAGTAGAGATAAAGATTTGTATGATGCGGTTTTAGCCACAGAGTTCCCATCTGAAAAACTGTACGATTTGGTCATACAGTATGGTGATAGATTGAATTGGCAGTTATTGGAGCAATTAAATTGTCATAACAGCGGTATGGCATCTGTGATGGCTGAACTCGATAATAATTTGAGTTATAAAGATCTTTCTGAAAATGCAGCCATTGTTGCCAGAGCAAGCTGTTACGCTAAAGTACTGCTATTGGATGAAATGAAACAGCTGGCCCCTCAAGAGAAACGTATTATGTTTGACTATTATGAGTTGAGCAAGCAGGAAATCATTAGGTTAAAAAGTCAGAATTATCGTAAGTTAGACATCATGTAGTTGTTTTATTACCCTTTATTCACTCTTGCTTCAAAGCGAATTTAGCAACTTAATACTAGAAGTAAACACCTTTATGTGTGTTGTATATGCGTATATTGTAAATAAATAGTCATAATAGACCTCGGTAAATTTTTTTATGACTAAATATGTTCAAAATCCCCGCTATAAATGCTTGTATCATTCTTAAAGACAAATCTTTATGCAATATAGATATATTGTGATCTTAATTGAGTGGAAGAAACTGGTGTTTTGATCACATTTTCGTTATTAATGTCTATTAAGTAATGTGAACACGTACCGTCACAAGTGTCATTATAAAGAAAAAAGGCGGGCGCAGTGGCTTTTAGAGCCATTAACCATAATAAAGGATAAGAAGGTATGAGCGTGAACAAGACCCTAACAAGAGCACAATTTGATGAAGTCATGGTGCCTAACTATGCGCCTTCGGCTATTATTCCTGTTCGTGGAGAGGGAAGCCGAGTGTGGGATCAGGAAGGGAATGAGTTTATCGATTTTGCCGGTGGGATTGCAGTTAACTGTTTGGGTCATTGTCACCCAGCTTTAGTTGGAGCATTGAAAGAACAAGGTGAAAAGCTTTGGCATTTATCCAATGTAATGACTAACGAACCCGCCCTTACATTAGCAACGAAACTGGTCGATGCCACTTTTGCCGATAAGGTTTATTTTGCAAATTCAGGTGCAGAAGCAAACGAAGCTGCTCTTAAACTGGCGCGTCGCTATGCGATGGATAAATTTGGTGCAGAAAAAGATCAAATTATCGCATTTGATAAAGCTTTCCATGGACGTACATTTTTCACTGTCAGCGTGGGAGGCCAAGCGGCTTATTCTGATGGTTTTGGTCCAAAGCCACAGAGTATTACTCATGTGCCTTTTAATGATATTGCAGCATTGGAAGCGGTGTTTTCTGATACGACTTGTGCAGTTATGATGGAGCCCCTTCAAGGAGAGGGCGGTATTATTGATGCTGATCCTGAATTTTTACAAGTTGTGCGTGCTTTGTGTGATAAGCATAATGCGCTGCTGATATTTGATGAAGTTCAAACGGGTGTGGGTCGCCTTGGCGAGCTTTATGCTTATATGCGTGGTGATGTTGTGCCTGATATATTGACAACGGCTAAGGCGCTTGGTGGAGGATTCCCTATTGCAGCGATGTTAACTACTAAGGCGATTGCTGATCATCTTAAAATAGGGACTCATGGCTCAACGTACGGTGGTAATCCATTAGCTTGTGCTATCGGTAATGCCGTGCTTGATGTTGTTAACACACCAGCAGTGCTTAACGGTGTTAAAGTGCGTGAACAATTATTGCGTGATGGCCTCAATAAGATTAACGCTAAATATCAGGTTTTTTCTGAGGTTCGTGGGCAGGGTTTACTGCTTGGTGCCGTCATGAATGATAAATATCAAGGACGTGCTAAAGACTTTTTGACAGCATCGGTAAACGAAGGGCTTATGACGCTGATCGCAGGTGTTAATGTCGTACGTTTTGCTCCTTCTTTGGTTATTCCTGAAGCGGATATTGCTGAAGGCTTAGTTCGCTTTGAGCGTGCCGTGGCTAAGATTGTAGCGCCTTAATTAACATCTTGGATGTAGGGTAAATACCTACATTGAGCATACTTTACCCTTAACCGTTTTTTACTTGCCTCATCGCCGGTAAAAAACGTTAAGTGCCTGAGTGAAAGTGAGGAAACTTTGAGATGTTAATAATACGTCCTATCCTATCTAGCGACTTTGAAGCCTTATATCAAATAGCGGAAGAATCCGGCCATGGAATGACATCATTGCCTGTCAATGAAGCGTTACTTAAAAATAAAATAGCCCGAGTAGAAGCCTCATTTTTAAAAGAGGTGGATAAGCCCTTCGATGAAGGTTATTTGATGGTGCTTGAAGACACTGAAACGGGTGAAGTTGTTGGAACCTGTGGCCTAGAAGCTGCTGTGGGAATGGAAGATGCCTTTTATCATTATCGGCTTGGTACCGAGGTCTATTATTCAGAGCAGATTGATGTTCGCAATGAAGTAGAAACCTTGACTTTATGTCATGATTACACCGGAGCTGCAGAACTTTGCACCCTGTTTTTACGTGAATCTTACCGTAAAAATAACAATGGTCGGATGTTATCGCGTAGCCGGTTTCTCTTTTTAGCTCAGCATTCTCAACGATTTGGTCAAACCGTGATTGCCGAGATGCGTGGTCAAAGTGACAAAGAGGGCCATTCACCATTTTACAATTGGCTACAAAAACACTTTTTAGGGATAGATTTTGTTGAAGCTGATTACCTTTCTGGTTTAGGTAAAAAAGCTTTTATGGCTGAGATGATGCCCAAAAAATCTGTGTATGTTTGCCTGCTACCAGAAGAGGCGCAGAAGGTGATCGGTGAAGTTCATAGTAATACGCGTCCAGCGTTGAATTTACTTAAGGCAGAAGGTTTCAGATTTCGTGGTTATGTGGATATTTTTGATGCTGGCCCAACGGTTGAATGCAATATCAATGATATCCGCTCTGTTAAAGAGAGCCGCTTGCTGAGCATCAATATTGGGGTAGCCCCCATATCTGAAATCAGTTATATCATTGCTAATACTCAATTAGTGAATTATCGCGCAACCTCTTCGACACTGCTTGTTAGTGCAGACAGTGATGAAGTTGTTATTTCGCCGGAATTAGCAGCAGGTTTGCTGCTTAAACAAGGTGATCAAATCCGTATTTTGGCTTTGTAGGAAAAATAATGACGCAATTTATTAATGGTCAGTGGGTGCCAGGTTTAGGTCATGATGTGATCTCTAAAAACCCAGCCAATAACCAGGTTATCTGGAGTAGTCAAACAGCAACAGCAGAACAGGTGAATATCGCCGTTGAAGCTGCCCGCACAGTGCAATTCGATTGGTTTATGCTTGGATTTGAAGGTCGTTTGGCTATCATCGAAGCTTACCGTATTGAGCTTGAAGAAAATAAAGCTGAAATCGCAGAAGTGATTGCACAAGAAACGGGTAAGCCACAGTGGGAAACAGCGACAGAAGCCGGTGCTATGATTGGTAAAATTGCTCTTTCAGTTGCAGCTTATCATAAGCGTACGGGGAGCAGTGAAAATGATACACCGGCGGGACGTGCAGTGTTGCGGCATAAGCCTCATGGTGTGGTTGCGGTATTCGGGCCTTATAATTTTCCAGGCCATCTACCCAATGGTCATATCGTTCCTGCATTGCTTGCGGGTAACACTGTGGTGTTTAAACCATCAGAGTTGACGCCTAAAGTCGCTGAGCTAATGCTTAAGCTTTGGGAAAAAGCAGGATTGCCAGCGGGGGTGATTAATTTAGTTCAAGGTGAAGTTGAGACGGGGAAAGCGTTAGCTTCGCATCCACAGATCGATGGGTTGTTTTTTACGGGCAGTTCACGAACAGGTCATATGCTGCATCAACAATATGCAGGTGAACCTGGTAAAATCTTAGCGCTAGAGATGGGTGGAAATAATCCCTTGATAATCAAAGGGGTTAAAGACACCAAAGCGGCTGTGCATGATATCATTCAGTCTGCTTATATCTCATCAGGCCAACGTTGCACCTGTGCACGTCGCCTTTATGTAGAGAAAGGTGTCGAAGGTGACGCATTACTCACTGAGCTGACTGCGGCTGTTAAGCGAATTCAAGTCGGCGCTTGGGATATGCAACCTCAACCCTTTATGGGGGCAATGATCTCAGAAGCTGCCGCTAAAGGGATGGTGTCAGCTCAACGTAATTTACTTAACTTAGGAGGGACATCACTGGTTGAACTGACGCATATTGAGGCGGGAACAGGTTTGGTTTCACCGGGTCTTATTGATGTTTCTCAGGTGATAGAATTACCTGATGAAGAGTATTTTGGCCCGCTGCTTCAAGTCATACGCTACAGCGACTTTGATGAAGCGATTAAGCTGGCGAACAATACTCGTTATGGTCTTTCTGCTGGTATTCTCGCTGATAGTCGTGATGATTATGAGTATTTCTTAGCCCGTATTCGTGCGGGGATCGTGAATTGGAATAAACAGATCACAGGCGCTTCAGGTGCTGCGCCATTTGGTGGTGTTGGCGCATCGGGTAACCATAGGGCGAGTGCATTTTATGCGGCAGATTACTGTGCTTATCCTGTCGCTTCTGTCGAAGCTGATTTGGTTAGCCTGCCTGCGAACTTAAGTCCAGGTTTGAGTATTTAATTCAATGAAAATGAGAGGTGCTGTAAGGTACCTTTTATTTATAGTATAGAAAGATAGATAGGTAAAACCGTTATCCATCGTTGTACTTATATCGTCAAAAATACAATAGCATGGTTTCGACTGTGTCTGAATAACACGATGTTGTTAAGGAATTAATTGATGCACACAGATATTAATAGGTTATTTGGCTGTCTTTGGGATGATTATGTCGAAATGACGCCCTCTGCAGGTAAGGTTCATCAACTCTTGTCAAAAGGAGAAGTCATAATCAATGATCATATTGCATTGCGTACGTTTAACCTTGAGAAGGTAAATTTAAGCGTTTTAGCGGCTCATTTTGAACGTTTAGGTTATGTTGACAGCGGTGATTACTATTTTGAAGCGAAGAAATTGCAAGCTAAGCATTTTGAACATCCAGATCCGACCCAGCCTAAAGTATTTATCTCAGAATTGATGGTTGAAGAGTTTAGTCCACAGCTGCAGGGTATTATTAAAGGCTTAATCAACCAAATTGATATCGACGCGACTCAAGCCGATAATTTTCTCTATTCTGGGCGACATTGGGATCTGGATTTTACGACCTACGAAGCGCTACTTGCTGAAAGTGAGTATGCGGCTTGGGTTGCTGCATTTGGTTATCGGGCTAACCATTTTACTGTTTCAATCAATCATCTTCCTGGATACTCAACGATTTTGGATGTCAATGAAACCTTGAAGCAAGGTGATTTTATCTTGAACTCTGCAGGTGGTGAAGTCAAAGGCTCTGCCGAAGTTCTACTCGAACAGTCAGCCACGATGGCTGACAGGATAGAGGTTAACTTTAAAGACGTTCAGAAATCGATTCCAAGCTGTTTTTATGAATTTGCCTTACGTTACCCTAAAGCTGACGGTGAACTTTATAGCGGCTTTGTTGCAGCCTCTGCAGATAAAATTTTTGAGAGTACTAATGCTAGTTAATTGATATTCCTTTCAAAAAAATAGCTTGTAAAACAAGCTATTTTATCATGATTAGCTTAACGAGTACCGTATACCACAATTGTTTTACCGTGAGCTTGAATTAAGTTTTGTTCCTCAAGCATTTTTAGGATGCGGCCTACGGTTTCACGTGAACAGCCTACAATTTGACCAATCTCTTGACGGGTGATCTTAATTTGCATACCATCCGGATGAGTCATTGCATCAGGTTGCTTTGCCAAATGTAATAATGTTTGTGCAATTCTTCCTGCAACATCAAGGAAAGCAAGATCGCCTACCTTTTGGCTTGTGCTATGAAGGCGGTGAGCCATTTGAGCTGATAGCTTCATTAAAATTTCTGGGTTAACTTGGATAAGCTGCTTAAATTTCTTGTAAGAAATTTCTGCTATTTCGCAAGCTTGTTTCGCGCGAACCCAGGCTGTACGTTCAGCGTGTTCTTCAAACAAACCGAGCTCACCAATAAAGTCACCTTGATTAAGGTAAGAGAGGATCATCTCTTTGCCCTCGTCATCTTTGATTAAAACCGTGACAGCCCCTTTGACAATATAATAAAGGGTATCAGATTCTTCACCTGCGTGGATCAAAGTGCTTTTGGCTGGATATTTGTGAATGTGACAGTGTGATAAAAACCATTCCAAAGTAGGATCTGGTTTAGGCTTACCAATCAGAGCCATGCCTATGTTCCTCGAGTGTTTAATTAAAATACAATAATATGCTAAATAAACAGTTTACGTAAATTAAGCCCATAAAACCTAGATACAGGTCTCCATTTAGATAAAATGAATCTGGACAAGGTGCTATCTATACTGGTGATTATTTTGATACATTAGTGAGGTAAGTCAACTAATACCGCATAAAAGATAGGGTGAATGACATTAATGATGTTAGGTAATGATATTTTATCTGATTTAATGTAAGAACTTAACTGGTAATGTCTTGTCTGATGAGTGACGAGGATTAATTTTTTAGTTTGTTGTTTTAGGGGTTGTGTGTGAAATATCGTTCGTTAATTATCAGTGTTGGATTTGTCATTACAGCTGCAGTGAGTACTGCCACGTATGCTTTTTCAATCCCACAACCCATACCAGAAGTTGCTGCGAGTAAGCTTGCTCATATTGAACTTAAAGCAACCCAAGGTGAACAAGAAGCGCAGTTTTTATTGGGATTAATGTATCTTTCTGGGCGCTTTGTGGAGCAAGATCAGCCGCAAGGGGTAAAGTGGATATTATTAGCAGCAGAGCAGGGTCATATTAAAGCCCAACAAACGATCGCAGATCTTTCTTTTGAAGGTAACATTGTTGCTCGGGATCTCACTGTCGCTGAACGTTGGTACCTCACACTCAGTGAGCAAGGCAGTAAGTGGGCTGAATTTAGATTAGGTTTTATCTATGCAGCTGGCGGCGAGGGAATTCAACGTAATTGTGGCAAAGCGGTCCAACGTTTTAGTGCTGTTGGTGATAAAGTATCGCTGGGGAATGTAGCTTGGATTTTGGCGACTTGTCCAGAAGCCGAATATCGAAATGGTGATAAAGCGTTAGCACTTGCGCAACGTTTACTCGGTATCAATCAGGAGGATCCCACTAACTTAGATAATCTTGCTGCAGCTTATGCTGAAACCGGTGACTTTAACTCAGCGATTATGACCCAATTGAAAGCCATTAATGCTTTGAAGTTGAGTGAGCAGATAGACCGCTCCGATGAGTTTGAGTTACGTTTACAAACCTACCAACAGAATAAACCTTTTAGAGAAACCGTTCCTTTAATGTAATAAGAGGTATTAAACATTTATTCATTGTCTAGAGACAAGAGTTGCTGACGTTTCTCTAAAAGGTCGCGAATGAGTGGGGTAAGAATAAGTTCCATTGCTAATGACATCTTACCACCTGGCACCACTAAGGTATTAATCCTAGACATAAAGGAGCCTTGTATCATTTTAAGGTAGTAGGGGAAATCGACATTCTTGATCCCACGGAAGCGGATCACAACGAAACTCTCATCTAAACTAGGGATACTTTTAGCACTAAATGGGTTAGAGGTATCGACAGTCGGTACTCGCTGAAAATTGATATGAGTGCGGGAAAACTGAGGTGTCATATGGTTAATATAATCATCCATGCTACGTACAATTGAACCCATGACCTTTTCACGGCTATGTCCTCTGTCAGACGTATCACGCATAATTTTTTGGATCCATTCTAGGTTTACGATAGGTACCATGCCAATAAGTAGATCAACGTGTTCGGCAATATTGCAGGTGTCAGTTTTAACGCCACCGTGCAGTCCTTCATAATAGAGCATGTCGGTGTTTTCAGGGAGTGCTCGCCACTGAGTAAAAGTCCCTGGCATCTGATTGAAGGGTACAGCTTCATCGAAGGTATGTAAGTAAGAGCGTGTTTCACCTTTTCCCGTAGCACTATAATCACTAAAGCATTGTTCTAGTTTATTAAAATCGTTAGCTTCAGGACCAAAATAGCTGATGTTTTTGTTGTCTGTTTGCCCTTGGCGTATTTTTAGTTCCATTTCTGGTCGAGTATAATAATGAAAACTATCGCCCTCAATGCTAGCGGCATTGATCCCTAGCTGACGAAAAATATGCTTGAATGCCCTTGTGGTTGTCGTGGTACCTGCTCCTGAGGAGCCTGTTACTGCGATAATGGGGTGTTTTGCGGACATAATGTTCCTAAATGTAAGCTATATAATCTGATCGCTAATCTGTATTTATACTGTAATTAGTGACTTAAGGTCAAACTTACTGAAGTCGAGGCTGAATTAATGAGCTACATTTTCTCGTTGACGGATAGCGATAGAGTCATCATCTTCACTGTATTCTACGATTAGTATGCCTTGCTTAAGAGCTTGTTTACATTGGGTTATGGCTATTTTTAGTCCGTCTTCATCAGTGTCTGAAAAGCTGCCATCCTCGAGTTGCGTAAAAAGATATTCCTTTATTAATGTCTCAAAGGTATCTGGTGTTAGCTGCTCTAGTGACTCATATGGAATCAACATGCTTATGTTATTCTTATGTTAATGCTTAATGCTTGTAATGATACAGGCTTAGTCTCATAGAGAGAATCATCTTTGGATTTTTATTATTGATTGAGGATGTTTATCTGGTCTGTCCATTATTAAAACATCAAATAATTATTTTAATACATGTACTTAGCTGTAATTCTGTCACTTGGGTTACATTGCCTTTTTTGTTAGCTATTGCCGAGAATTAAAACATGTGTTTAATTACATAAGCAACCTTACAGTATAAATAAGCAATGGTTTGGGTTTTTTATGGATTAGCGTCCACACTTTTTAGGTAATCCTGACGAAAAAACAATGTCAAAATAAGCATTAATTCATAATATATTTACAAGGTGAGAGCATGGAGCGACGTACTTTTCTAACCACGGCATTTGTTGGCACGGCGGCATTAGCATTGGGAGGGAATATTTATTCGACTGACCATGTTCGAGTGAATAATGCATTGGAGAGTGAACATCGTTTGTTATTTAGTGTGTTAATTCCGGTATTTTTAGAAGACGCGTTGCCTAATGTTGAAGCAATGAAAATGGCCGCGAAAAATCGTACGCTTGATGCTATCGCAGATACCCTCTCTTATTTGCCTAAACAGGGGCGAGCTGAGTTGGAGGAGTTACTGGTGATGTTGGAGCAACGATTAGGTTTATTGCTACTCACAGGCAGTATCACCCCATTAATGATGCGTTCTCCTGATGAACTGATCTCAATGTTGGAATATTGGCGAAATAGTTTCTTAGATCTCATGGTTATTGCTTATCAAGGGTTGCGGGAGTTAGTGATGACTAGCTATTACGCATGTCCTGAGCACTGGAGTCACCTTAATTATCTTAAGCCAACATTTTTAGAAGACTAATATTATGTGGGTAAAATTGGCTATTGGTGAATGAATGCTAATGAAATAAAAATAACAGTAACCCTACAGTGTTTGGAGGTAATTGGGATGGCGATACAAGATCCTATAGAGGAGGGCTTAGCGTCTGGCTGGAAACATATCGATGCTAGTCAATTAAACCAAGGGAAAACCCTTGAGGCAGATGTTGTGATCGTCGGTAGTGGTGCAGGTGGCGGTGTCGCGGCAGAGATTTTAACCCAAGCGGGGCTCACCGTGATTATTGTCGAAGGTGGGCCACTTAAATCATCTAAAAGCTTTAATATGGAAGAAAGGCGGGCTTACCCTAATCTTTATCATCAAGCGGCAGGGATGAAAACAAAAGATAAAGCGATAGGTATTTTTCAGGGCAGAGCGGTGGGCGGTTCGACGACGGTTAATTGGACGACTTCTATTCGGACACCTTCACAGGCACTTGATTTTTGGGCTAAGTATAAGTCAGTAACCAACCTTTCTAGAAATGAGCTTGATCCCTGGTTTAAAAAGATGGAACAGCGTCTTAATATCTCCCAATGGGGGTATGAGCCTAACCGTAATAATCAAGCATTAAAGCATGGTTGTGAAAAACTAGGTTGGGATTTCACCGTCATTAAACGAAATGTTAAAGGCTGCTGGAATACTGGTTATTGTGGTATGGGCTGTCCGGTTAATGCGAAGCAATCTATGCTAGTCACGACTATCCCGTCAGCGTTAGCGCTGGGGGCGACCTTGGTTAGTCGGGCTAAAGTGATGCAGCTTGAGCACCATGATGGCAAGATCACCGCCATTAAGGCTCAGGCATTGACTGAACAATTAACCTCGACATCCATTGAACTTATTTTTAAGGCGAAGCATTATATTTTATCTGCAGGAGCGATACATAGCCCGACAATTCTACTGCGTTCGTGTGTCACCGATCCTCATAAACTGTTAGGGAAACGTACTTTTTTACATCCTACTTTACTTAGTGGCGCTTTGTTTGACGACCCAATCAATGGTCATAGTGGAGCACCACAATCTATCTATAGTGATCAGTTTGTATGGCGTGATGGTGCCGATGGCGAACTAGGCTATAAACTTGAGGTTCCACCTGTACATCCAGTGCTTATTGCTTCTAAGACATTGGGTTACGGTAAATCACATGCTGCCTTGATGGATAACTTTAACCAACTTCAGGTAACAATAGCCTTGATCCGCGATGGTTATCATCCAGACAGTCAAGGTGGACAGGTTCATTTAACAGACACAGGTTTTGAGCTTGATTACCCATTGGCTGATGTATTTTGGCATTCGGCGAGACGGGCGTTTGCCAGTATGGCTGAATTGCAGTTTGCAGCGGGTGCTAAGCAAGTGTTGCCGATGAGTGAAGGTATGCCCTATCTCAATAGTTGGAAAGAAGCAAAGTTAGCCATAGCCAACATGGAACTGGCACCGCTGAAGACTGTTGTCGCGTCAGCACATGTGATGGGAGGTTGCCCTATGGGAGAAGATCTTAACATGTCGATGGTTAATAGTTTTGGACAGTCTCATTATTATGAAAACTTATCAGTCATGGACGGATCAATATTTCCGACCAGTTTAGGCGCAAACCCTCAGCTATCAATTTATGGTATAACAGCAAGAAATGCCACACGCTTAGCTGAGCAGTTAATGACAGCAAGTTAGTGTGATAATGGCATGAGTGATTAATCATGCCATTTTTTGTTTGCCCAGCGAAGCTGGCAAACCCAGCAGGTTGAAAGAAACCTGTATCACCCTGACTAAGGGGAAGATAATCCGAATGGCAAGGGCGTTGCTGGCTAACGGCAGGGTCTGAAGGAAGCCATAGGAAGTGAGGTGTACACAACTAACCGTAACCTGTTTCGGCACTATTGGTGGGTGAGCGTGCAAAATAGCGCGAAGCCCAATACTTAGTCAGACTAATAGTGTGTTTGAGGGTGGAATACCTTATAGGGAGCCAGTGCAGTAACTGGGGAAGCCTGGCATCAGTTCCAGTGATAAGGGCTGGAGGCATTATCCCAAGAGGTGACTCAAGGGAAATGTTGGTGTGAGGTGGCAGATGAATCCGTAGTAGTGAGTAAGGCTCGGCCTGTGAAGCCCAGTAATGGTGTGGAGGATAAAACCAAGCTGACCATCAGCATCAAGTCTGGTGGAGTATTAAGTTGCCAAAAGCGCTTAATATTGCGAAGGGAGGAAGCGTGCTTTAAGTCTGTAATGAGCAGATGTTTTTTTTTCAGAGGTACACAAGTCGATTCGCTATCGAAGTCTTTTTTGAACTGGTCACCTTAGGAGTAAGGCTCTGGCTTAAGAAACTGTACAAGGGAGTAGTTTTGTCACTGTTTAGTAGATTGCCATTGCGCTAGAACGCTAAGCAACAAAGTGAAATAGACCGACTTTGAGGAAGTCATATCCGTCCCCATACAGCACACATGTGAGGAATATGCGAGTTTATCACAGTTTATACGGGCAACTTCTGAGTAAAGAGAAGCTGTATAAAGGATTTAGAAGAGTGTGGAAAGCCAAAGGCGCGGCCGGCATAGACAGGCAGAGCCTAAGCGACTTCGCCTCAAATCTGAGTGATAACCTCGATCAACTTCTTCATGAACTCAGCACTAAGCAATATCAAGCTCAGCCAGTCAGGCGGGTTGAGATCCCCAAAGAGGATGGCGGCGTGAGATTGCTTGGTATTCCAACTATTAGGGATAGAGTCGTTCAACAACCCCTAAACGATCTACTTAGCCCCCATCTTTGAAGAGCAATTTCACCCGTCAAGCTACGGCTATAGGCCAAGGCGAAGTTGTCACGATGCGATCAACAAAGCGACATTGTTTATGCGTCGGTACGAGCTTAAACATGTAGTGGATATGGACTTGTCAAAGTGTTTCGATAAATTAGACCACGGGCTAATCTTATCAAGCATCGAAAAGCGAGTTAGTGATGGTAGCGTGCTAAAGCTGCTCGTTCAGTTTTTGAAAAGTGGTGTGATGGTAGATGGGCACAAGCAAGCGACAGAAGTAGGGAGTCCGCAAGGTGGTGTAATAAGCCCACTGATAGCGAATATCTATCTGGATGCGTTTGATCAAGAGATGAAAAAACGGGGTCACAGAATAGTGCGCTACGCAGACGATATCTTGATTTTATGTCGCAGCCGAGCAGGGGCAGAAAACGCACTCAAGCAGGCGAAGAAGATACTGGAAGTCGAGTTAAAGCTTGAGGTAAACTCGCGTAAAACCCACATAGCAGACAGCAATGAAGGTGTGAAGTTTTTAGGAGTGGAGATAGGTAGTCGATACACACGTATCGAGCCGAAGAAACTAGCAGGGTTTAAATCGAAGCTAAAACAGATGACAAAGCGCAATGGTGGTAAGCCATTAAGCGAAGTGATCAAAGCGGTGAATCCTATTTTAAGAGGGTTCAGTCAGTATTTTCGGATAGCGAATGCGAATAGGGAGTTCGAGAAAATAGCAAGCTGGCTAAGGCGTAGGTTGAGGAGCGTCCAACTGAAGCTGTGGAAAACGCCACAGCGACTTCACAGACGGTTGAAGCAGATGGGGTATAAGCCCCCGTTTAAATCAATCAAGATGAACAGTTGGCGTAACTCACTGATTCCGTTAGCAAACTATGCGCTGCCCAATAAATGGTTTGATAGCTCAGGGTTAGTGAATCTTGGACATGTAAAAACAGGATATGTGTTCAGCGCAAAGCTGAGTTAAGTATGCAGGAGCCTTGTTTCCTAAATCGAGGGAACCTTTTGCCGTTAGCGTGATCTGATCCCTAAAGATAGCTATACGGAAGCTGAAAAGTGGGAAAATCTAAACATAAAATAACCAATTGGTCTCAGTACAATAAGGCGTTGATTAATCGAGGCTCACTCACTTTCTGGATTGATGAGCAAGCAATTAAGTCTTGGTATTGTTGTGAACACCACGGGCGTCGTGGTCGAGGGTTCACTTACTCTGATGTTGCTATTGAAACAGCACTCGTTGTGAAAGGCGTTTTTAACTTGTCATTACGAGCACTTGAAGGATTCACCAACTCTGTATTTCAACTTATGGATGTGCCACTGACCTCACCAAGTTATAGCTGTATAAGCAAAAGAGCTAAGACTGTTGAGATCAACTATCGAGCACCGAGTCGTGGCTCTGCGGCACATGTTGTGATTGATTCAACAGGTCTGAAAGTTTATGGAGAAGGAGAATGGAAAACGCGTAAGCATGGTAAAGAAAAACGCCGTACTTGGCGAAAGCTACACCTTGCAGTGGATAGTAATACCCATGAAATTGTGTCAGCTGAAATAAGCTTAGTTAACGTTGCCGATAATGAAGTATTTCCCACATTACTTAACCCATTAAGAAGAAATATAACTCAAGTCTCAGCTGATGGTGCCTATGACACTAAGGCATGTCATAAACTACTTCAGCGCAAAGGATGCAAGCCAACTATCCCTCCGAGAAGTCATGCTGGATATTGGGAGGATGACCACTCCAGAAATGAAGCAGTAAAAGCACTCAAGGCTAACCAATTAGCGCAATGGAAACAGGATAATGATTATCATCAGAGATCACTATCAGAAACAGCGATGTATCGATATAAACAGTTAATTAGTCCAAAACTGAGTCTTCGGGATTATAACGCTCAGGTAGGTGAAGCGTTAGCGGGTGTAAAAGCAATGAATAAAGTCATAGGGTTAGGAATGCCAGTTAGGAAACACGCTGCCTAATTGGGTGAAACACCTTGGGTTGCTGCGTTTAGAGTCGAGATTTGAGCAACAACGCCGTATGCAGGAGCCGTATACGAGGTCCGTACGTACGGTTCTGTGAGAGGGATGAGGCGGTAACGCCTCACCCTACTCGATATCATATGGTAAATTCAATATTGTCTCCTATTTTTATTAGGGCGTGTTGTTTCAATCAATGGGTATGTTTTAGTATAAAAGTCGATTGTTTACGGTTAATGGACTCATTTATTGTATTACGCGACATCCAGCTTGTGTAGACATAATTTATCAACAGCTTACCTTTGTTTATCCCTCTAACTAATTTGGAAGTCATTTGAGCTGAAATAGTGAGTGTTTTAGCTAAATATACTATAATTTTTTAATTAGTAGCGTTATGAACCTATTGTGAGGAAGGGTGTGAGTCAATGATATTCATACGCAGGTTAGATGTTGTTTTTATACTGATAAGCTATTTTGTATGCTCTGGATTATTACTGTTTTATGTACAGGCGGATATATATGCCTTACTTTCTATGTTAGCGCTCATTTTTATTGCTTGCTTGGCTATTTATCGTTTTGTTCGTGTGTTAACTAAACATATCGGTTTGATTGAATGTCAGTTTAATCATTTAGACAATAAAATAGACTTGTCAAAACGGCTTGAATTAAGTGGAACATTTCCTGCGCACCAGTTGCCGCTCAATATAAATCAGCATTTTGATATTTGCGAAGAGTCCTTGGCCTCTTTATCTGAATCCATTGGCCGACTTACCCCAATATCTACTGATTTATCTGAATCTTATGCGAACATGACTCAAAAATCTCAATTACAAGCTGGTGTGAGTCAAGTGGTGGCAGATGATATGGAAAAAGTATGGCAATCTACTGAAGAGGTATTATTGCTCACAAGTGCAATCATTAAAGGTTCGATTAATTGCGAAAGGTGTGTCGCTGATGGGGTGAATACTGTCGAAGAATCTGTAGATGCTATTCACCGTTTAGAAAAAAAAATGGATGAGGCTTTTGCCGAAGTTGAAATTTTGCAACAAAATAGTCAGCAAATAGGTGCGATTTTAAATGTGATCACTGCAATCTCAAATCAAACAAATTTACTTGCGCTTAATGCAGCAATTGAAGCTGCGCGCGCAGGTGAATTAGGGAGAGGTTTTGCGGTTGTGGCTGATGAAGTTCGCCAACTCGCAAGCAGAACAAGTGCTTCAACTAATGAAGTCAGTAACATGATTGATTTAATACAAGGTTCAAGTGACGTGTTAGCCAAGCATATTAATGGAAGTGGAGTGTTATTAAAGGAAGGGGTTTCTAATATTGAGCAGGCCAATATAGAGCTAAATAAAGTGGGAGATGTGATGGGGAAAATGAAAATAGATGTAGAAAAAATTGGGGGGTCAATAAACAATCAAGCTGAGTCTGTCCGGCATGTTAAAAGTGTGATTGGGGATGTTCAAGAGCTCAATCGTGAGGCTTTAAATACTTCACAGCTACATGCTGTCTCATCTGGTGATTTAAGTAACCTTGCAAATAGTATGTACGAAAAGTTATCCATTTTTCAATTTTCACAAGATGGTTCTCCTGAGTCACCAAAACGTCGAGAACAATTAAGGGGAGAAACTATACCCAATGTACCTGATGCGCTTCCTGAAAATGATTGCGAGTTCTTTTAATTTCGATATAAAGCTGGTATGTTACATAATGAAGAATTGAAAAAGGCTTTGACTGAAGCTGTTTTAGTCCTAGAGTCATAATGGCTAAGAATAGATAAAAGAGGCTCTCGTGTTAAAGAGAGCATCCATTAGCGCGGTAAGTTATCAGTAAAAGCAGTGGCTAATAAAGACTTACAGCTTATGTTTACGCTTTGATGATAAAGTCACCCTGCATAATTGCCCAGTGACCGGGGAAAGAGCAGAAGAACTTATAAGTTTCTGAAGAGGACATACCTTTAGTACTGAAGGTGATACTCGTTGATCCCCCACCACCGATTATTTCTGTGTGAGTAATAACACGCTTATCACCTTCTTTTACATAGCTAAGTGCAGCGCCAGCTCCCATTCCTTCATTGGCGACAGCTTGCATATCTGCCGCTTTAGTTAGTACCCAGTTATGTCCCATGGCCGTGATCGGTAGTTGGCCTGCATGGGTCAAAGTTAAGGTGACTTCTTCACAATTTACCGGGACACTAAGTTCTTTGGTATCAAATTGCATAGCGTCGTTGGCTGATATGTTGATAGCGCATTCGTTGGCATATGCTTGATTAGTTAAAAATAGGCTTAGCGTCAGAAGGGTGATTTTACCTTGTTGTTTACGCCATTGTGTCATCGTATTTTTGAAGAAAAATTTCATTTTATTTCCTTATGCTTGTATTTTATCTTTATTGATATTTTTAGTTTAAATGTAACAATGACAGATAATAAAACATTTTCAATGAAATAAGAATCATTCTCAAGAGAAGATGCTTGTTCTTTACATTGAAAGTGGAAAAGTGAGGAAAGGCTGGTGGGATTTAGTATTCATTGTTGTGGCAGGTAACTTATTATAATAATAGGGTTTATATATGAATTTAAATTTCATATCCTTTTAAGTAATGAGTGATTTTATACCATAAAGCCCTTTGTATAAATATACAAGGGCTTTATATAGAGACCTGATAAATATTAGTTTAAGCTTGTTTTCTTTTTGGAACCATTTAAAGAAATAAGCTTTGTTTTGCTAATACGGTAACGATATATTTCACGTAAATACTTTATGGCACGTTTTACATTGCCAGATGTGAGGCGAATGTCGTTGATTGACACAAATTTACCTTCTTCACTGCCTAATATTTCACGGTACTTCTTTTCATACATAGGTTTAATAGAATGCCAATTAGTGTCTAATATTTTTGCTGGGTTTTCAAATTCTGAAATCATGCTGTCAAGTTCATCTTCATTAAATACATCATCCTTAATTAAACTCAAAAACTTTTCATCAAAAGTATTATCATAACAATAATCACCTTTGCCAAAACATCGTTTTATATATGAGACCATTAAAGTAAGAAAATCATCACTTAAACAAGGACTTTTCGCAATTAATGTCGTTAAAGAAATGTTCTCTGAAGCACCAATAACCAGGGCGTAGCGTTTAAGTGTTGTATTAGGGAATAAGCTATTTAAGTGTGTTTTAAGGCGATTTAAATCCATGTATGATAATTTATAATCTTTAGGTAGCGATATAATTGAGACAATAGATGAACACTTATTAAAAAATAGAATGTCTTTTAATTTACTGGTGTCAAAACTATTGCTACGGCAGTCAGCTAAATGATCACGGTACACACTTGCTTCCATCGGTAATAAACTAACACCCTCAATGGCACGGGTGTCTTTATTAAAGTGTGGTAAATCAATAGAGCGGAAGAAGAGATCATCAATGTCTAATTCAACTAACTCACTCGGTGCTGCTTGGCGACCATCAATTATAGGTGCTGTTTTTTTTACGGTAGATTCAGCATAAGCAATGGTGACAGGTCCGGCTAAGCTCATGAATAAATCATTTGCATCTAAACGAATGGTTTCACTAATATCAACCCCTGCACGACGGAAATAGTCTTGGTCGTAATCTTTTGTTACAGCTTGCGCTGTTAAAATATTAAATATTTGCTGTGAAATATATTGGTTCGCAAATTTCTCCATGGTATTCACATCGACATTTTTCATGCTGCTACCATCTGATTCTTCGGCGTAGCGCATGATGTCGTTAGAGATTAACATCATTGAATTCCAAGGACGTAAGTGTTCAACTATGGTTCCTTTCTTTTCATCTTCACGATCTAAATTATAGGAAAAATCCCATTCTTCAGAGAGGTACTTACACAATAGACGACCTGAGTTGATGTGTAATGCTTCTGATATTTCAACTGATTGGCATGAGATGTTTGGCAAAATACAGATACCGCTACTAAAAATAGGCTCAAAAACAAAAGAGTGGCTGTCATTGGCCTTCGATTCTTTATTGATTCTTTTTTCAGTATTGAGAGTCTTACTCATATAAGCATATTGCTGTGCTAAACCGAACTCAGATGCCATACCTGAGCCAGTGCCACCGCCAGCACTAAATATGTAAAAAAATAAACGAGATTGATTCGCTTTGATACCACAAGAATCAATCATATACGAATGAATCGACTTCCAGTCTTTATTGAGGAATTTTTCTGCGCCTTTGTTAAGGATGATTTTTGCGAGGTATTGCCCCAAGACAGGCGCATTACCCGAGCCACCAGCATGAACTTCAGACAGATCCATTATCTTCATTTTAGAATAGCCGTCTAATAGGCTATTTTTACCATCCATATAGGAATAACGCACTCTGCCATCGATGTCTTGGTCTAAATCCCCTAAAATAACAAAAGGTTCAATTAGAAAAGCGGCACGTTTATCATGAGATTGATTGATGCCGAGCGACTTTTTTATCCAGCGACTGGCAATAGAAGGCTGATGTTTACGATGACTGTTTGATTGGTGAAAATCATTAAGATAATAATTACGTGCGTTGTACACGAGATTAGCGAGATCCAGTGATACGTTAGAACCACAGCGCCCTAATCCAATTAAACATACTGAAGGGAACTGGGCTTTAGCTTGATCTTCAGCGGTGAAATCATCTCTCAAAGGATATATTTGACCTTTAAGAGCAGATAGATGCTCTAAAATACGTTGGGTATCATCTTCAATGAAATAGACATGTTCAGAGATAGGTACGACCTTCTCATCTGCAATGGGTTCATTATGACTATTAAGCTGGATTGTGGCTTTTTTTTCATTAGCTTGATAGTCTGATTTTGGTCTGTTTTTTTGCTGGCTTTCTACGTGTGATGAAGGCTTCTCTATATCACCTTTAGGGCTATCCTCGACGACCGTACTTTTTTTAATGTCCATGTAAGTCTCTCTTTTATTGTTGCATCCAGCTGGGCGGCGTTGAGGCCTCTGGGTTAACAATCCCGCTAGGAACTGCGGTGAATATATTAAGTTACTATTTTCATCTTTTTTGTATTGATTTCATCACTCAATGTCAGCCATCTTGCAGTGATGACGGCTTTACCATTGGCCCTGTTAACATGTTGCTCCGTGGTTAACTTGATCATTCTTGTCAATACTCTCAGTAAGCATAGCTTTTGTTTTTAACTGGCGCATAGACAGTGTGAAAATTAGCTGATTTTGAGTCAGTATTTCATCTTTTACTCATCCGTTGTGGTGACTGGTTAACAATGTGAAGGTTAGGATAGATAGGGTTTCTGGTGTGTAAATTTAATTTTATTCGTATAAATAGCCAATATTTTATTTTTAAAAATAATGGGCGGATCACTAGGGGATCAATGGCTCGTATTGTCAATAAAGAGTAAAAAGAACTCAGTGTTAACAAAAGCTAATGCAGATATTGTTAAATTTGATATTAATGTCCTTCTAAGCTTAAATCACCAATAGAAATCACCACCACACCGTTGCGACTGTCATTATCGTCCGTCACCAGTAAGCGATATTGGTTATAGTAACCAGGGTAAGAGAGCCCATAACAGCGGGCCTCATTACCACTCCAATTTGTTTCATTGTCCCTTGTATCTAATGTCACCCCATTAAAGGATTATCTATAGGTTGACCCACATCAGGGAGTGGGCGCTCGTCACTGTCACCGTAGCCAATTTTAAATCGAACCCGATTGATGCAAATCTTATCGATTTTGGGCGAAAGTAGGTCAAATTGTTTGTACCTAGGGGTAAGCTCTGGATGTTGTGTTTGGTATTGGGTGATCACTTGATTCAGTAATCGGTAAAAACGCACTTCACTTAAGCCTAACGAAGCGACTTTAGGTGAGATAAAGCGGAGCACTGTAACAAAATGGCCAGTCAATAAGTCATGAACTAAATAATGTGCTGGTAATCGAGTTAGCGTTTTTCTAATATCTAGGTCTAATGAATCTAGCTCAGGATAGTCTTGATCAACAAGACGTAAGTCGCCATGAAAATCTTTAATGATACAGCCTACAGGCTGGTTGTTTTCTAGTATGAGTGTGACGTTTTGTCCATGTGCAACAAGTCCGACCCCATACTGGCACATTAGATGGTATATCGGGATCACAACATGATTGAATAGCTTCTCTAGCCAGTGCTCGATGTCAAGTTCTGAATTTTCAATTAATGCACCAATTAATGGCTGACCGCTAAGATCAGTTTGCATTAATGCAGCCATAGTGATTGGACGCTTAAGAGGGCCTATTACTGTTTCAGCTCTCTCACGCCAAATACAACCGAGCATTTCATGATAGCGATAAGGGCCTTGTTTAATTTGTGCTTGATAGGGGTGAGGACAATAAAAACCAGCCACTTCTTGTTGTACGTGAAGTCCATGGTCGCGAAGCGTAGTGTCACTTTTTGCTATTTGGTTTAACCAAGCCGACAGCCTAGGTCCTTGAACAATAAACTTGCCGGGGATGCCGCGGTAGCAGGAGGTGTTGAGAATACTGAGCGCTGTTTTGGCGTCAAAGCTAACATTATTGTCTAAGGTACTTAATGTGCGAATCGATTGCTGGGCATGCCAGTCTGGACCATGTTCGCCAAGATCAATGAGATCTCCTTGGGCAAATAAACACGCATATTGAGCGGTTAAGAAGCGTTGATGTTGCCAAGGGTGAACAGCGAAAAGCCAAAAATCTTGCAGTTGATCACCTAATAATGAACTTAACTTACTCAGACTCTTGTCACCAAGAATATTAGTGAGGATCTGCTCATAAGGCCTTTGTTCCGTTATCCCCGCTAGGCAATGAGATTTACGAGCCGCTAGCCATCTTAGTTTAAATGGCGCACCTGATTCGGGAGAGTAATTTTGCAGTGATTCTTTTCCCCAGCCTAGTCGCCCTTTGTTGGCAATAGCTTTTGGATGAGCATCAATGTATTGCTGGCGTTGAGTTTCGTTCATATTGACTAAGTCTTGAGCGGTAATATGGCTCAGATTAGATAATCTTTGTACGTCACTGTATAGCGTTTGCTGAATTTCTTCTAAGAGATTACCTAAGTTGATATCTGAAATCGATAATTGGTCACGTACATCTAGCAGTAGTTGACATGCTTGAGGAAGCTTCCCATCAGAGCACTTTAGTGACGTTAGATCTATGTCGAGCATGCCCCATATGGTGACATTGGCATTAAATGTCCAATTTCTTGAAAGAGTGGTGAGTTGCCAAAAACCTTGGATTTGTTTTGGGTGTAAGCGTTCTTCGTAATGAAGTTCTGAGATGATTTTTGCACAAAGAGTGTGATTGGCATTATGCCAATGTTGGCTGTTCATTTTTTAAATCCACTGAGTAATGAATGTTTAATTTAGGGGTTAATAAATATTTTTTGTTAACTTTTAATTATGATTAGCGTTATTATTAACATAATGTTAGAGTGATAACAATTATCATTTCGATTTAAGTTTAGGTATGAAGTCCGTGTTGTCTGTGGCATTGGTATCACTTGGGATTAATCAAACTTTAGTTATTGCGGCAATACCTACTTTAATGACGTGGGTCGGTCAGACAGATCCTAACTATTCATTAGGTTGGTTAGTCTTTACTGTCAATTTGAATCTAGTGAGTTATTGGCTAGGTGCGACTTATTGGGGAGGGGTTGCAGCTAAGTTAGGATTTACGCGAGCAATACATTTAGCTGCTTTGGGTTACATCGGGGCGAATGTATTATTTATTGCTACGCTTTTGGGTGAGAGTACACATTTATGGCTGATTGGTTTATGTCGACTATTGGTTGGTGGATTTAGCAGCGCATTTTTACCTTTGACCCAGACTCGGCTTGCTGCTCAAGCTGATGCAACACCTGCAGCCTTATCTAGCTTGAGTAGTAGCTTAACACTAGGACGCTTGCTAGGCCCCGGATTATTATTTCTACCATTATCACTTCCGTATTTAATGCTTGTGCCAGTGCTATTGGTGATCCCTGTGTTGTTTGGTCGTTATCATGTGTCACCTAAGGTGATATTTCCTCCCCAGCCAAAGGCAATCAAGTTAGTGACTACTTGGCAGCGTTTTGCTTATATTTCGGCTATGTTCACCACTGCTATTGTGGCGGTTTTTCAATTCAATGTACTGCAATTTTTAACTATACAAGGTTATCAAGGTGAGCAAGGCTCAGATGTTTATGCAGCCTTAATGCTTGCGACAAGTATCTTGCTTGTTGTTTATCAAATTGGCGTTATTCCAAGTCTTAACCGCAGGCGAGCTCATCTTTTCTTACCCATATTACTGACTGCTTTAGTCAGTGGTGGTGTCATCTTGGTTTTATTTGGTGATATGTGGTGGGGATTAGGATCGTCCTTGGTTGGACTGTTACTTGCTATAGCGGGTTTACCTGCTTGGTATACCAGCGGCTTATTGACAAGTGTGACGGGCCCTATTGAACAGGCAAAATATAGCGGGTATCTGACACGTGCTCATACCACGGGACACATTATAGGAACTGGGGCAGCTGCGCTATTTTTACATCAGCAGTGGATGCTTTCTTTACTGATCGCTTTTATTTCTGCTTGCCTTTTCTATAGTGCACTAAAACTCAAATCATCAACGGATTTCAATACAACTCAATCTATAAAATCTCACTAATAAGAATGGATATCTACTATTATGAATAACACCACTCGATGCGTGGCTAGCTTGAGCCCGCTTGTGCTACTGGTTTTGGCAAATTTAAGCCAAGCAAGTGAATCGGAAACTATGGTCATTACAGCTAATCGTACAGAAACTGCGATTTCTGATGTGGCAGCGACTATGTGGGTTGTGGATCAATATGAACTAGAAAAAGCGCTGAATACAGGTGCTGATTTAAAGAATGTGCTTGGTCAATTTATCCCCGCTTTCGATTTTGGTAGTAATGCACGAACCAATTTTTCACAAAACTTGCGTGGTCGTACAGCCCTAGTGATGATAGATGGGGTGTCGCTTAATTCAACGCGAAATATCAGTCGTCAGCTTGACAGTATTGACCCATTGAATATTGCGCGAGTAGAGGTACTTTCTGGTGCGACTTCTGTATATGGTGCGGGTGCTGCTGGTGGCATTATTAATATTATAACCAAAAAAGCAGCCAGTGAAGACCTGATGGTAGAAACGAAAATAGGGGCTGCTACGGGTTTTAATAACAGCGATGATCACAGCAAACAAATTGCAGTGGCTCTATCGGGCGGCAGTGAAAAACTGCGGGGAAGAGTGTCTTTCGCTTATTCTGAAACGGGTGGTTTGTATGATGCGAACGGTAATATTGTCCGTCCAGATATTACTCAAACAGATCTGCAGTTTAACGATACCGTAGATGTCATGGCGAACTTTGAGTTTATTGCTGATGAGCAACAATCTTTATCAGTCATCGCACAATATTATAATAGTGAACAGGATACTAATTATTCAACCTATTTAGGTGAAAATCTAATGGGATTGTTTAATCCCGCTCTTATTGAAACACGTGAAGGACTTCAACTTAATGAGCAACCCAACACTGAACGTATGATGTTCAATACCCAGTATCATCATGATGATATTTGGAGTTCGCAATTACTGGTTCAAGCTTATTATCGAAGTGAATCTATCCGTTTTTTCCCATTTCCCACCATTGTCAAGGTTCAAGGCTCACCTTTACCTGGAAGTGCTTATCCCATTTATGGTGCATCTGAGCAAAATACATCGGTCTTAGGCGCAAAACTAGCCTTGATTAAAGAGTTTGAGACTGTCACGGCAACCTTTGGTGTAGATGCTTCTGAGGAATCATTTGATGCAGATCAAACCCTTTTTGATCAAGTAACTTCAGTGAACTCTGGCGGCATGGTGTTCACTCCTGCGCAGAATGTTCAGCGTTATCCTGATGTAGACAGTCGCTATGCTGCGCTCTTTAGTCAATTAGAAATGGAAGTAACACCTGAGCTGTTACTCAGTGGTGGCTTTCGCTATGAGCGCATTAAACATGAAATGGGTGACAATGTCGGTGTGTTACAACAACACCTTAGTCAGTTAGGTTTTTATGGTAACGGGAAACCTGAGACGATTAAGGGAGGGAAAACAGATTACGATGAATGGTTGTTTAATTTTGGCGGTGTCTATCATCTTAACAATGCAATGCAAGTGTGGAGCAATGTCTCACAAGGTTTTGATGTCCCAGATCCTGCTAAGTTTTTTGGTCAAGGTCAGTATGATGGTCCCAATGGTGAAGGCGCCAGTTTAGTCTCATCGACATCTGTTGCTACATCTGAGCTGGAGGGGGTAAAGACGAATTCATTCGAATTGGGTTGGCGTATGGATGATGGTGATATAAACGCACAGGTGGCTGCTTATATTTCACTGTCAGATAAAACAGTCAGCTTTGATAAAACGAGCTATGCAGTACTTGTTGAAGATGATGACAAGCGTATTTATGGGGTCGAAGGCCAAGCTGTTTATCAGCTAAGTGATGCTATTTATACCGGCATAAATGCACATTATGTTAAGAGTGAAACGAAAGTGAACGCTAGCTGGCAAGACTTATCCGCAGCCTACGCTAGCCCCAGCTCAGCGAGTGTGTGGCTTGGTTATGACGAGGTTGATTTTGGTGCAGAGTTAAGAGTCAATAGTTTTTTAAGCTATGAAGATGACGGTGGCGCTAAATTACAGAGCTATACATTAGCAAACCTGAGTACTTATTATGCATTGGCTGTCGGTCGTTTGAATTTTGGTGTGACAAATCTGTTTAATCGAGATTATGAAACATTGTGGAGCCAACGTTCACAGATGTTATATGGCTTAAGTGCACCAAAGGAAATCTTTACTCATAATGGCCAAGGTAGAACGTTTGCCATTAGCTACAGTGCGACTTTTTAGGATGAGATCAGTGCTTACATTTAGCCATGTTTCCTTGCAGATAGAAGGGAAATCAATTCTGAAAAACATGAGTGGTGAGTTTCCTAAGGGGTCGGTAACGGCCTTAATCGGCCCGAACGGCTCAGGTAAATCAACGCTTTTGTCGGTATTAAGCCAGCTTAGGCAGCCTGATGCAGGGGATGTTCTTTTGGGCAAACAATCGCTCGCGAGCTTATCCAGAGCGAAAGTCGCGCGAGAAATAGCATTCATGCCACAGCGAAATCCAGTGCCATCGACATTGTCTGTTGCCGATCTTGTTGCCTTTGGACGTCATCCGCATCGACCTTGGTATCGTCGCCTTAACCCCGAAGATCAACGTTTGATAGATTGGGCTATTACCGCTGCAGGGATTGAACCTTACCGAGACCGTTTGCTTAGTGGATTATCTGGAGGGGAATTACAACGCTGCTGGTTAGCTATGGTACTGGCTCAGGATACGCCGATTTTAATGTTGGATGAGCCAACATCTTGGCTCGATATTAATCATCAGCAAGGCTTACTCGATATTGTCCGTCGACTTAATCGTGAATATAACAAGACGATTATTTGGGTATTGCATGATTTAAATCAAGCACTGCAATACAGTGATCGTGCCATGTTATTAGATCAAGGTGTGATGCTTGCGTCAGGTAAGGTTGATGAGGTGATAACAGCTGAACGTGTGAGTCATGTTTATCGAACCCCTGTTCGTGATCATACCATTGATGGTCAACGTATTTTATTGACTGAGGTGCAGGCATGATGCGTATGATGATTGCCTTGATATTAGCTGTGATGACAAGTGTGTCAGTCGCATCAGAGCCGACTAAGCCCGTTATGGGAGCAAAAGGGCCAATAGAGGTTTGTCTATCGACATGTGTCAGATTAGCTGAGCCTGCGTTACGCGTTGTGGCACTCAATTGGTCGGCTGCTGAAATGTTGTTGTCACTGGGAGTTGAACCCATTGGGGTAACAGAAGCGAAGGGATATCGTAAATGGCAAACCAATCATCCTGAGCTACCTTCAAGTGTTGTCGAAGTTGGGCGCCGACAAGAGCCTAATCTGACTGCAATCGCTAAGCTCAAGCCTGATCTGATCATTGGTTATGATTTTCGTCATCAAGGCTTGTACCCTATGCTTAGCCGTATTGCGCCAACCTTGCTTTACCAGCAGTTTCCTAATATCGATCAAGATGATTTTCGTTATTTTGATTATTCTCAGGTTGTTTTTAAGCAATTAGCGGTTGCAACAAGACAACAGGAAAAAGCAGCGCAGCTGCTATTTACGATGAAGCAAGGCTTGAGTGACTTACGTAAACAGCTTATTGACGCGGGGCTAGAAAATAGCTCCGTGACTTATGGTAAGTTTGTTGGTATGGGATACGGGCTGCGCATTTTTTCAAAACGCAGTTTGGCAGGCTCTGTTGCTCAGCAGCTGGGGTTGAATTATCGCTGGCACTCAAGACTGCCGGGTAAAGATTTTGTCCACTTGCAGTTGGAGCAATTACCAGAGTTGGATGATACGCACCTGCTCCTTGCGGGTAACCAGACTGACAGTGAACGCATGACAAGTTCCCCGGTTTGGCCTCATCTTCCGTTTGTTAAACACGGGCGTTTTTCTGAGGTGCCACCTTTGTGGAGCTTTGGTGGGCCCGTTTCAATTCAACGCATGGCCGAAGCATTTATACACTCATTACTCACTTGGCAAGGGGAGCAACATGGTTAAATACCTTAGTGCCTCTGTGTTTTCTTTAATTGTGGTGATAGTGGGTTACTTGACGACGTCAGCTTCAGTTGTCGATCCCCTTCTTGGTGAGGTAATGTTTAATGCTATTTGGTTACCTACGGTAATGATGGCTATAGTTACGGGCGCCTTGTTAGCAAGCTCTGGTGTATTAATACAAGTCTCTCTTGATAATGACTTTGCATCGCCATCGACTTTAGGCATTGCTTCTGGTGCATTATTAGGTGCGGTTTTAGCTCGAGTTGGTTACCCAGAAGGGGGATTAGTTTTTGTTTGGGGGGCCGCATTTTTAGGCAGCGCTTCAGTTTCTTTAATTGTACTCCTCGTTAGCAGAGTTATCGGTGGTGGAAAATTACCTGTGGTCTTAGTCGGCATGGCGATAGGGCTTAGCGCTGGTGCGGTAGCATCGGTTTTTTTACTCTATTTTGAACATGAAACGGATGGACTTTTTTTATGGGGCAGTGGTCAAGTCCTACAAAGCTCAGCGGGCCCAATATCTCAATTTTCTATTCCTGCTATCGTCACGCTGCTGTTGAGCGTATTGGTATTGCCTAAGCTGTCGCTATTTCAGCTGGGAGAAACCCATGCTCATGCCCTTGGTTTATCTGTTAATCGATGGCGTAGGTGTATTTTATTCCTAGCGGTAGCACAAGCAGCACTGGCGACAGCGATGGTGGGGATGATAGGTTTTATCGGTCTAATGGCTCCTCACCTTGCGCGTCATATAATGGTGAACAAATATCAGGGGCGTAATATTGGGAGCCTGTGGTTAATGTCGCTTATTATTGGTGCGATGTTAGTACTATTGGCTGAATGGTGTTCACGTAGCTTGTTGTTCCTTGGTTACCGTTTACCTACGGGGGCTTTCGCAGCCCTAATCGGAACTCCTTTTTTTCTCATACTCTTGTTTGGTCGCAGTGGTCGAGCACTTGCGGCGACTGAAGAGCAAGTTATTGGTTTGCGCCCTTTGCTTACTTGGTCAGCAACAAAGGTTACGTTATTACTCATTACTGTGTTGGTCGCAACTATTTGGTACTGGAGTGAGCCTACTTCTGCCATTGGCTCTGATTGGGTCAGTAATCGAATCGTACTCGCAGGGTTAGCTGGTTTTGCATTGGCCTGTGGCGGTACCCTACTTCAAACCTTGTTCCGCAATCCGCTAGCTAGCCCAGATATTTCTGGGGTCAGTACTTGCGCGGTAATGTTTATTGCCTGTTTGTTGGTGGTTTATCCAGGGGCAAGCCAAGGGTTACTCACATTAGCGGGTTTAGCAGGTGCATTGATGGTGATTGGCTTGTTGTTTTGGGGGTTAAAACTTCAACTCAGCGTCTCTCAACTTGCGCTGTTTGGTATTGTCATTTCTGCTTTTACTGGCACGGCAACTCATATTTTGCTGACCTTTGGCAGTACGACCTCAACGGTGACGCTGATGTGGTTGTCAGGCACAACCTATGGTGCATCAGCGCAAAGCATTGTCCCACTGGCAGCGACACTCTTGGTCGCGTTAATGATGATAGCCCCAATATTGCGTAGCTTAGACATTATGCCGCTTGGTGAGATTATTCCTCAAGTCGTGGGCGTTGCTTTGAGGCCTTATCGATTGATGTTGTTAGCCGTTGCGGCAACATTGACCGCGGTTGCTATCTCCAGTGTCGGTGCGATCAGCTTTGTTGGTTTGTTGGCCCCTCATTGCGCGCGTCTGCTTGGTTTGTATCGGCATGTACATCTTATTCCTGCTGCGGGTCTTACTGGGGCAATTTTACTGATATGGGCCGATGGCCTAGGTCGCAGTTTAATGCCGCCTTTTGAGATTGCTGCGGGCTTAGTGGTGTCTATCTTGGGTAGCTTCTACTTCTTACTTTTGCTTTTTATTGGGTATCGAAAACAAAGTTATGGAACTAATTGAATTTTTACAACAGCGCGTCTCTTATCACGTTCATGAATTGATGCAGCCCTCTCCTGCTGGAGAGCAGCTGGATGCTATTTTACAAACGGCAATGAGTACGCCAGATCACGGACATTTAACCCCTTGGCATTTCTTGGTCATTGAGCGTCAACAGGTTAATGAGCTTGTGGAGTTATTGGGCAGGGCGTGGGCGGCTTCTGAAGTTAATATCGATATGAGTCAAGTGAATCGTTTGGCTAATTATTTGCGCCAAGCTCCGATGTTGGTGTTAGTGTCTGCTGCAGTGAAAGCACACAAAGAGATATCTCGACAAGATCAGGTGTTATCTGCAGCTGCCGCTTGCCAAATGATTTTGTTGGCTGCTGATGCAAGTGGCTTTGGTGGAATTTGGTATTCGACTGAAGCGGCTGATTTACCCAATGTAAGGGAACAACTCGGATTAAACGAGAGTCATGTGCCTGTAGGCTTTTTGGTATTGGGAACCCCTCAAGAAAAGCGCATTAAGCATCGCCACAGTGCTAAGAAGTATACTGTTAAGTGGTTGATAGAAGAGACATCGTAAGTGTCTCATCACGGCAGATAATATAGGAGTCATTCATGATACACCTTTTAACGATGCAGCATTTCCTCAATAGCCTGCTGCTAGAAACTTCGTGCGTGAACATTATAGCGCAAAGACTCACATTGACGTTGAATGATGGAAGGAAGCTTGATATACCGCTTAATTATGTATCACCGTCTGGACGTCATCGATACACAGGACAAGTCCTTCTTAACGATGCTACGTTAGTACAAGCGATTAGTTTTGAACATGCAATACCACTGTTGCTCGATACGTGTTTTAGTGGCATCAGTGAACAGAAAAAATCACAGTTTCTTCAACGTGTACTTAATTCTGATGATTATATACACCGCGCGAGTGATGCACTTATTCAGCGTTCTCAAGGTGAGCAGCTTAGCGGTGGTTTTATCGCTTTAGAGCAAAGTTTAGTCGGTGGGCACAGTATGCATCCAGCGCCTAAGTGTAATGAACCATTGTTACAAGATGAACAAGAAGCTTATCTACCTGAATTTGGTAGACAGTTTGCGATTGAATGGTTTGCCGTAAAACAGGAGCGTTTGGTTGGTGAGTTTGTTGGTGGCTGTCTTGAAGAAGAGCTAATGGCTTTCTTTAAAAACGCAACAGGCAAACAGATGAATGTGCTACCTGATGATACTTGGTTGCCATTGCCTATGCACCCGCTACAGGCAAGAGAATGGCGACTTATGCAGTCTGCCCAACAGATTGCTGAGGGTAGCGTTATTGATCTGAAGTTAAGGAGTGGAGGTTGGACGGCAACCTCATCTTCACGTGCGATTTATCACCCTGATTGTCGTTGGATGTTGAAAGTGTCATTGCCAGTGCGGTTGACTAACTCATTACGATTGATGACAGAGCCTGAAGCGCGCCGAGGTATACAATTCAGTAAGTTGATGGCGACACCTGCTGCAGAGGAGCTTAAGCAGCGTTTTGAACGCGCTTACTTTATTGAAGAGCCAATGTGGTGCTCAGTACTTGGAGACAATGAAGCAGTGCTAGATTTACCTCTTGTGTGTTTTCGCGACAATCTTTTTTATTCTGGCTCAGATGATGAACAGGCATTAGACGCCCAGCGTTTTTATATGCTGGCCACGTTAAATCAAAACCCTATACCTGATAGCGATGGTCATTTACTCACCTGGTTCAAAGATTATGCTGAGCATAATGGCTGCTCAATGAGTGAAACTGCCTGTCATTGGATGCAGGCTTTTATGGATAAGGTGATATCACCTTTATGTGTGGCACGTTCTGATTATGGCATTGTGGTGTTGGCGCATCAGCAAAATCTGTTGATTGAAATAGACGAAGGGATGCCTATTGGTGTTGGCATTAGAGATTGCCAAGGCTTTGGTTTGACATCACAGGCCAAACAGTCTTTTCCTCAAGTATTAGATCATGAAGCGCCTGAATATTACATGGAAGCGGCGCAACTTAATCCTTACCATGCGTATTATGTGATAGGAAATAGCTTACTCAATACCATCGCGGCGATTGCCGCATCGGGCGCAGTGGATGAAGTTAGGCTGTGGGCTTTATGTCGAGATCATTTTGATCGTCTGCTTAAGCAAAGCCCCAAAGATGATTCTTTTTATCGCTATATTTTGTTCTCACCAACACTCGGTTGGAAACGTAATTTCTTCTGTTTTCTCTTTGATTATAATGAGGCGACGCTTGATGATCCCACGAGCATATATTGTGATATTGCCAATCCCTTATGTTGGCCACAAGCTCAAACATCAGAAAATCGTATTCATAAGCCATTGCCAGGAGGGCGTCAATTGACGCTGGTTGATCACGAAAAAAACCAGTCATCTCTGAGGTTTACTATTAAAGAATTAGGTCAGAGTTTGGCCAGATTTTATGCTGTGATGCAAAATGATACCTGTTGTGAACTTCATTGTGAGCAAGTTGACTTTTATGATCTTTGGGTGTGGTGGAGCGGGCTAGAACATGCATTTTTTAGCTTGTCTGTGCAAAAAGTTGTTGTGACTAATTGGCCTGAAGGTGAAAAGCATATTTCACTCAGCGAATTTCTCGAATTAGCTCCGATATGGCTGCATGCACTACAAGATAATACTCCAATTAGATTGACTGAAGCGGGAAATGGCGCTGTGCATCCGGTAAGGCCACCTCATCCAAGTGGTATTGTTTTTCAGCGTTATTACTATCATTTGAAACGGGTTCTGACGTTTCGCGTGATTGATGTGGACAGAGATCTTATGGCATTCCACCGTTGGCATAATGAACCTAGCGTAGCCAAGATGTGGGAGTTAGAAGGAGCTCTCGAACTGCACCGCAATTACTTACTTAAACAGAAAAAAGATAAACATGCTTATAGTGTTATTGGTGAATTTGACGGCGTGTCATTTGGGTATTTTGAGGTGTATTGGGCCGCAGAAGATCGGATTGGCCCACATTACCAATATGGCCAGTTTGATAAAGGGTTGCATATGTTAGTCGGTAAAATGGCTTACCGAGGTGGAACCTATTTTGATACGTGGGGACGAGCGATACTTCAGTTCTGTTTCCAGCAAGAGGAAAGGATGGAGTCGATTGTAGGCGAGCCGAGAGCAGATAATCATCGAGTACAGAAACTCAATGCTAGAGTGGGAATGGAGAAGTTATTTGAATTTGATTTTCCACATAAGCGATCAGCATTGCTTTTGTGTGGGCGCGAACGTTTTTTCCAACAATTCGTATTTTAGGGATTAATTATGACCATGAATAATGGTAATCAGCAGCAAACAAAAATCTATGACATGATTGGAGTTGGTATCGGGCCATTCAACTTGAGTATTGCGGCATTATCAGCAGGTAAAGCCGAATGTTCTACCCTGTTTCTTGATAAAAAGTCTCACTTTGCTTGGCATCCAGGTCTGTTGCTGAATGACGCTAAAATGCAGACGTCATTTTTGAAAGATTTGGTGACAGCGGTTGAGCCAACCAGTTGTTATAGTTTTTTAAATTATCTGGTGGCGAATCGAAAGTTTTATCCTTTTATGGCATCAGGTCAGACGACGATAGGACGTTTGGAATTTTCTGATTACTTAAGTTGGGTCGCAAATCAATTACCTAATGTGCAGTTTAGTAAGGAGGTGACAGGGATTGAATATACAGGCGGTGTGTTTAAGGTTTCAGTGGATGAACAGAGTTATTTTGCTCATCATTTAGTCATGGGCACAGGTGCAGTACCTACGCTGCCTGAGTGTGCGACGTCATTTGTAGGCGATACTTGTTTCCATGCCAGTGAACTTGCACTGCGTGATCCTAACTTTACGGGCAAGCGAGTGGCCATAATTGGTGGTGGGCAAACCGGAGCAGATGTTTTTCAGCATAGTTTTGATCGTCAATTTGGCTCCGTCAGAGCACTACATTGGGTATCAAGGCGAGCCAACATTGAAATGCTCGATGAAGGATGTTTTACCGATCAATATTTCATGCCTGATTATGTGAATAGTTTCTATCAATTAGATCAAGAGGTTAAATCTCATGAAGTGGAGCGACAAAAACTCACAAGCGACGGTATCACCAGTGAGTGTCTAAAGGGTATTTATCAGCGTTTGTATCATGATAAATATGTATTGAGAAAACCCTCTTGGTGGAGTATTCAACCAAATCGTTCTTTGATTGCAATGCGCCAAGATGAGCAAGGTTATCATCTAACGCTTACCCATGGTCTGACTGATGAAAAGAGTGAAGTCATTGCGGATGTTGTGGTTATGTGTACAGGTTTTAAACGTGTTACTCCGCATTGTTTACAATCGCTACATGAGCAGATTGAATGGGATGAGCAAGGTAGACCAACATTATCGCCGGATTTTTCTGTTAAATGGCAAGGTGATGCTCACAATCGAATTTATATGGTTAATGCAGGTATCGCTTCACATGGTATTGCCGAGCCGCAGCTAAGTTTAGCCGCATGGCGCGCCGCACGCATTCTTAATCATGTTGTGGGGAAAACCATTTATGATCCAGTTGAACACGCTAGTGTTATCGATTGGGGCTTAGGATCTTGCTCAAATCCTATGCGTGTCTCGTTATGATTAACCATTTATGATAACAATAAAATGCACATTAATTTGTACATCATAAGCAATTACAGCTGCTATTTTTTGGTTGCTAAATGTACACTGACAGTGTTGAACAGATCACTTTGTTATACTGACAGGCATTATTTAATGTGATTGCTAATTGGGTTTGTTATGCTTACTCAATTCCTGATAATAAAAGAGCATATTTGTGACTATACCTAGTATTGACCTTGAATTAGATTCATTAAAAAACGCCGTATCTATGGCCTTAGAGTATGCAAATAAACTCGGCAGTACAGCGGCTGAGGTGGCGATCAGTAAGCAACAAGGATTATCTGTTTCAACCCGACTTAAGGAAGTTGAAACCGTTGAGTTTAATAAAGATGGCGCGTTAGGTATTACGTTATTTCGTGATGGTTGCAAAGGGAGTTCATCTACGTCAGATTTAAGTCCAGAGGCCATTAAATTAGCGGTTAAAGCAGCCGATGATATTGCCAAATTCACCTCTAGCGACCCGTATAATGGCTTAGCTGAAGCTGAATTAATGGCGAATAACTTTCCTGATCTTGATTTGTATCATCCGCAAGATATTTCGGCTAAACAATTAACAGAATTAGCGGCTCGTTCAGAAGAAGCTGCATTAGATGTGGATAGTCGCATTACTAATTCTGATGGAGCCAGTGCCAACGCCCATACAGGTGTGAAAGTTTATGGTAATAGTCATGGTTTTCTTGATGGTTTTTCCACTTCACGTTTCAGCTTAAGTTGTGTTGTTATTGGTGAAAGTGATGGCAATATGCAGCGAGACTATGATTATACTATTTCGCGTAATTTTAACGAGCTAGTGTCAGCCGAAGCCGTCGGAAAAAAGGCGTCAGAGAAAACATTAGGCCGTTTAGGTAGCCGTAAAATAGCCACCACTGAGCTGCCTATTTTATTGGCTCCTGAGATAGCCACGGGCTTAATCGGTCACTTAATTGGGGCGATTAGTGGTGGAAGTTTATATCGTAAATCTAGTTTTTTACTTGACTCTATCGATACTCAAATATTCCCAGATTGGTTTTCAATTGAGGAACAACCTCATCTTAAGGGCGCGCTTGCCAGTGCCATATACGATAGCGAAGGGGTAGCAACACAAGATCGTAGTATTGTTAAAGATGGCATCCTATCGACTTATCTGCTTACCAGTTACTCTGCACGTAAGCTTGGTCTTAAGAATACTGGCCATGCAGGTGGTATATACAATTGGACCTTGTCCCATACCGGGCAAACATTCGATGAATTGGTGAAGCAAATGGGCACCGGCGTGATCGTCACGGAGGTGATGGGGCAAGGTGTTAATGGCGTAACGGGGGATTATTCCCGTGGTGCTTCTGGTTTTTATGTTGAAAACGGCATAGTGCTTTATCCAGTAGAAGAATTTACCATTGCTGGTAATCTTAAAGATATGTTCCAAAATATTGTTGCAGTCAGTAGCGATCGCGATTTACGTTCATCGGTTCGTACTGGCGGGATTTTATTGAGTGATATGAAGATCGCAGGGAGTTAAACACGAACATTTCTAGGTTACGGGTTTGATACTAAAATCAGTTAAACATAAAAGCCCTTTTGGGCTTTTTTTGATCTATGTCTCTGATTATCTAGAGATGATTGACAACTTTTCTTATATATTAACATCTTATGATGCTTAGCCAATTTAGGGTACTAATTTAACAGAAACTTAAATGTGATGAAATTAAACTTTAATATACGAATATTCATATATATGATTATTCATATGTTTAGGTTTGTATATTGATAAGGTTAATCATGACAGCTTTGGATTTGTTTAAAACGCTCAGTGATGAGACTCGCTTACGTAGCTTGCTACTTATTCACGCGGAGCAAGAGCTGTGTGTTTGTGAATTAATGCAAGCGCTAGAAGAGAGCCAGCCCAAGGTATCGAGGCATTTAGCCCTATTACGTAAAGTGGGATTATTGCATGATAAACGTCAAGGGCAGTGGGTGTTCTATCGGGTTAATCCGAATCTACCGACTTGGATGCATCAAGTGATTAATGCAACTTACTTGGCCAATGGAGATTTGATTGCACTTAATCTTGCACGTCTTAAGTTGATGGGGGATAGGCCTAATCGAGTGAAAATTTGCTGCGATTAGCGGATGCCATTCCTACATATTGATAGTGTTAAGTTGTAAAGATGAGGGGGTAAACGATGGGACTTTTTGAGCGTTATCTGAGTGTTTGGATTGGGTTGAGTATTGTGACTGGGCTGGTTTTAGGTAGCCTTGTTCCAAATCTATTTATATTGGTGGCCTCAATTGAATATGCTCATGTGAATTTAGTCATAGCTATGCTCATCTGGATAATGATTTATCCTATGATGGTGCAGATAGATTTTACTGCGGTAAAAGATGTGAGAAAAAGCCCTAGAGGTTTATGGTTGACATTGGCGATTAACTGGTTGATTAAACCCTTTACGATGGCATTATTAGCGTGGTTTTTTTTCAAGGTACTGTTTATTCATTGGGTCGATCCTCAGACGGCAACAGAATATATAGCAGGCATGATTTTACTCGGGGTTGCGCCATGTACTGCGATGGTATTTGTGTGGAGTCAACTGACTCAAGGCGATCCTAACTATACCTTGGTGCAAGTGTCGGTCAATGATCTCATTATGGTGATTGCCTTTGCACCTATTTGTGCTCTTTTACTCGGCGTGAGTGATATTCAGGTACCATGGGAGACATTGCTTTCCTCTGTCTTTCTCTATGTAGTCTTGCCTTTGGCTGCAGGAGTATTGACGCGTCGGAAGTTAGAGGCGAGAGATAAAACTGTCGAGAAGGCCGCGTTAATATCATTTGTGGCGATGCTTAAACCTTGGTCTATGATAGGCTTATTGGCGACGGTTGTATTATTATTTGGGCTTCAGGCGCAAACCATTATAGATGAACCACAGCATATTTTATTGATAGCGATCCCTTTATTAATTCAGACTTACGGTATTTTCTTTATTGCTTATTATGCAGCGAGAAAATTGAAGTTGAAACATAAGATCGCCGCGCCAGCATGTATGATCGCCACTTCAAATTTTTTTGAACTTGCTGTTGCAGTAGCAATCTCATTGTTTGGTTTACACTCTGGAGCGGCGTTAGCGACAGTTGTTGGTGTATTAGTTGAGGTCCCTGTCATGGTTTCACTGGTGGCATTTGTGAATCGAAACAGACAAAAGTTTGAGGATAATATCAGTGGTGATGAAAAAGTAATGTAAGATCTACTTTATTATTTTTTGCTATGAACTATTCATTTTATCTTCAATTAGTCGTTAGTCATAGTGGGTGTGATAAGCCTATAGTTACTAGACAATGGATTGTCTTAGGATAAAGTTTCGGCGTGTTTGCATTTCAATAAGGACAGGCTGAAATTATATTTCTATAACACTAAAGTATTAATTGAAGTTATTAATACTATATTTTTAATAAATATATGCTTTAAAATAGTGAGTTCTTCTCATATACAAAATTATCTCCTTAGATAGAATAATTAGGATATTAAATTATTATTTTCAATGTTGAGTTCGAAACAGCTTCGAGCGAACACTGTGATAGTTTTAGCCCCCTACTTATTTGGAGTAAAGTATGAAAATCTATAACTTACTACCCACTTTATTAGTGGCATTATCGCCATTAGCAACGCAAGCAAAGGATGTCTGGATCTTAGTGGATGGCGATGCGACTCAAACTCTTAAAACCCTACAGTTTAGTAAAAATCAATTATCTAGTATTACACCCAGCAACGGAAAACTGGTTACTCAAATCAATGAAGATCACATTCTTGAATTGAGTGAGCTTATGCATGAGGAGCATAAACGCTGTGGTGGATTTACAGTTCACAACAGTATCAAAGAGGCCGTTGAGGCCAGTAAACAGCCCCTGAACCTGACTCACTTCAGTATACCTACACAGTTGAATCAAGGGGAAAAGGTTAATCGAGCATTGCCGCTATTGTCAGCAAATAAAATAACAAACACGATTTCTTCAATGTCTGAGTTTACGAATCGTTACTATCGAACCAGTCATGGAGAAAATGCTGCTAATTGGGTTAAAGATCAATGGGCGGGCATGGCAGAGGGGATTAGCTGGGCTTCGGCTTCGGCTCGAGAGCACAATGATTGGCGTCAGGATTCCGTTATCCTAACACTCACTGGTAGCACAAAGCCCGATGAAATTGTCATCATTGGTGGTCATTTAGATTCTATTAATGGTTACACTGATGAAAATAAGCGCGCACCGGGAGCCGATGATAACGCATCGGGTATTGGGACGATAACTGAAGTGATTAGGGTCTTTTTAGAAACAGGTCAACAACCAGATAGAACCATTAAATTTATGGCTTATGCCGCAGAAGAAGTGGGTTTACTAGGCAGTGCTGAAATTGCATCGGTTGCTAGAAATAATAACGATAATATTATCGCTGTGATGCAGTTGGATATGACAGGTTTCATTGGCGGTGAAGAAGATATCGTGTTGATGAATGATTACACTGACAGTAATCTAAACAGCTTTCTTGCATTACTCATGGATACCTACCAAAGCGATATTAATTATACCTATGATCGTTGTGGTTATGGTTGCTCAGATCATGCTTCTTGGCATGCCCAAGGCTATCCAGCATCTATGCCTTTTGAAGCTAAATTTAATGACTACAACCCTGATATCCATAGCAGTAGAGATACTTTAGATAAACTTGATGTGACCATGGAACATGCGTTGAATTTTGCTAAACTTGCCATGAGTTACGCTATTGAACTGGGTTTTCAAGTTGATGATCCAACGCCTCCGAGTGTACCCGTTCTCGAAAATGGAGTGCCAGTTACCGGACTTGCGGGCAATAGAGGTAGCGAAAAACATTACAAATTTGTTGTACCTGCAGGATCAGAAGAAGCAAAGGTAGCAATTTGGGGCAGTAATGGTGATGCTGATTTGTATGTTAAAAAAGGGGCTACACCGACAACATCTAATTATGACTGTAGACCTTACACTATAGGCAGTAACGAGACGTGTTTATTTGATGAAGAGCCCGCTGGTGATTATTTCGTTATGGCTCGAGGCTACAAAGATTACACTAATTTAACCTTAAAGGCCTCTTATGGCAGTGGTGGGGTTAGTGGCAGTGAAACGGATCTCTCAGGTGCGGTACGCAGCTGGAGCTATTATCAAATCACAGTACCTGAAGGGACTACTGATTTGAATGTGTCAGTGTCTGGTGGGGCTGGCGATGTTGATTTGTATTTACGCAAAGCAAGAAAACCTCAAAAGTTACGATTTGATTGCCGTTCTCAAGAGGGCGGTAATGACAAGCAATGCAGTATCGATAGCCCAGGTGCAGATATCTGGTATGTAGGTTTATATGGGAAAACTGATTTTTTAGATGTTAATTTGAACTGGAATTACAAGTAATCGGTCCATGCTAATCTTATCAATTATGTGAGGGCGACATTGGTTGTCCTCATATAATTTAGACAATAGGTAAGCCGTATTAGATAAAGATTTTAATTTTAGATTGGTTAGTATTAACCTAGTTTATTATTTTTAATAAAATAGAACTAAATTGTATTTGTCACACTTTATCTATTGATATTGGATATATATGTGAAAATGGTTTTGGGGTAATTTAATTTTACAGTATTTTTTATATTTTAATTCAACGTGAGCAATCGATTACGCTGTTGTTTTAATATGGGGTGGTAAAGTGATTATATCTTCACTTTATATATAATTGAAATTGGCATTGATATGGAAGTAATTAAGTTGATTAATAATAAAGTAATTTTTAGTGCACTTGTTGTTGTGGCAAGCCAGCAAGCTATGGCTGAAAGCACATCAAAAAAAATATATGATTTCATGCAAGACTTTCATAATAATCCACGAGAGGTGATGGAAAGGCTACCAATACATAGTCAGCCATCATCACGATTCAGTGATGAGGATATAAAAACGGGTCATTTTATTGAAATAAAAGATCAATACCGTCAACGTATTATTGGTGATATGCCAGGAGCAGTAATCAATACAGCGAATGATGATCCTAAAAAAGTAGTAGATAACCCTAATACCTTTTTAAGTAATATATATGAAATAGATCAGCAAATTCCTCGTAAACACAGGTTACCCGTTCAACCTTGGTCTGATTCATATTGGCCAATTTATTCCGGTGGTTTAGCTTTTCGCTATGCAGACAGAGATTTACAGCAAACATCGCCACAAAATTGGAAAGAGTACTTTGATTTTTCAACAGTAACTAAACCTGTGAGTGATTATATTGGTTATGTACGAAAAGATTTATCACCCGCAGAAAAATATGACTTACTTGTTGGTGATGAAAAGTTCAACTTAACTAAAAAAAACTGGCAAGCAGGTCAAGCTTATTATGACAAGAACTGGCCTGTTCAACGTTGGGAGGGGTATTGTCATGGTTGGGCCCCCGCAGCTTATATGATGTCTCGGCCAGCAAAAACGATAACGGTACAAGATGCCTCGGGTGAAGATTTAACATTTTACCCTGCAGATATTAAAGCCCTTGGTACCCTGTTATGGGCTAGTGGCTCGTATGCTCAGAACGTGATTGGTGGACGATGTAATATCCAAAATCCTAAAAAAGATGCCAATGGTAGAATATTAGATCAAAACTGCTTTGATAATAATCCGGGTAGCTGGCACATTGCGGTGCTGAACCAAATCGGTTTAAACGAGCGTAGTTTAGTCATGGATGCAACCTATGATTTTCAAGTCTGGAATCAGCCAATTCTTAGCTATGATGTCACCTATTTTAATCCTCAAACTGGGCGACACTATGCAAATTTATCTCAGGCAATAGTATCTCGTGAACAGTATACACAGGATAAATTTGAAGATTACCGTAGCCCTTTGGCAACCCAATTTGTTGGGGTGAAAATGAACCTGCGTTACATGGCTGAAACCAATCCTAGAAATAGAGAATATGACTCTACAAGGAATGATGCGAGTTCACTGGTGAGCTATCATTATGATTTAGAATTAAATAATGACGGTAAAATTATCGGTGGTGAGTGGTTTAGTAACATGCATCCTGATTTTTTATGGTCAGTTAAGAAAGGCGCTAAGGTACGCTCACGTTATAATGGGACGGGTGTATGGGCTGAAGGACAAAGTGTTCCAGCGTCTTGGCATGCTGCAGCAGTTAACGCATCAAAGTATAATCAACCTATCTCTTCAGTGGTTGAAGAGCTCTTTAGGCGTTCGGCTAACAATTGATCTTTAGCGATTAACTTATTGATTAGGGGATACGTTTCGACCATAGGTTGGAACGTATTATTTTTAAATGATTGAATGGTAAGATGATGAACATGAAAATATGCATGCTCATCATTAAATACCGAAGTGATAATCAGTTTATATTTTGTCTTATATTAAATTGCAGACCAGGTATTCATTTCGAAAACGTTATCATAATATTTATCACCACCTTCACATACATCATTCTGACCTGATACAGCAAGATATGTTTTATTCTCGTATGACTCTTTTAGCATCTGGTATTGAATATTAATAATTGGATTTGAACCATCAATATTCCAATCTATATCCGCACCATTAGTCATGCACTTTTCAACTGTCGAAGACTCAGGATTGATTAACTTTAAGCGGAAATAAATCTTAGCTGGAGAGTCTTTATCACCTGAGCGAGTGATTAACTCGCTGACAGAACCATATACTTTATTTGCGGCACTCGCATTGACAGAGACTATGCTTGCAAGAATGAGTGCTGCAGTTATTTTTATTTTCATGTATATTCCATTATTTATATTGATACTTCATTACCCATAAATGAGATTGTCATTTTAGGTGCGTTTATATTGATCCGCGTATTTCACGAAAAATAATAACTGATAATTATTTTAATTTCTACTCGAGTTAGTTGTGCTCTAGTTAAATTGTCAATGTTAATTATGACTATGTGAACAGGGTTATCAAGGTCAACTTAATACTAATTTATTAGACGAAGCATTAGGGTGTGAGTGATAATTAAATAGGATTTAAAGCTGTTTTAGTTAATTCAAGTGGTTTTTATTTCTATGTAAGCCTAAAATCATCTAACTATATGTTTAACGTAGCGGTTAACTAAATAATGAGTATTTTTTGGATGTTGTAAGTTTAATGATTGATTAAATAAAATTTAAATTTTATTGTCTATTAAAAGTAGTCATTAGTGCCATTGTTCTCTTTTATGATGTTACAAATGGTGCTAAATAACAAATAGTTAGCTGCTCTGCCTATTGTCATTCATCCTGATGTTTGTTCTGGATTTAACCTTAATTCTAACAAGGATCTGACGTGCTCTTTTAAGCTTGCAGAACATTTAGTGGCCTAACTACGGTGTATTTATATTTACTGCTGAGCAGCCTTGGGACAATATACCGTGTTTGAAAATCAACTTTTTACGACAAAAAGCCTCATTTTGTTAAGAGCACTCGGTTTTATCTCATGAGCCGATAGTCGCAGAACGTGAACGCTCACTAGAATGTAGATATGTTATTGATTAACAATGGCTGACTATGATTTTGGAATGAATGACTGCCACACATAAGTCATCCCTATTAGAATATGAATAGGGATTATTTTATCTGTAGGTTTGGGCAGATCAGTTACAGCTTAATACCTAGCTGCTTCGCAAGTTCCTCGGGGGGGACATAACCTGCCAGCAGTGAACCATCTTCTAAGAACAAGGCTGGTGTGCCGTTAACACCAATGGCATTACCCAGTTGATAATGATCTTCCACTTTATTGTTACAGCTAGTCTCTGTTATATGATCACCGGCTTTTGCCATTGTCATTGCTTTTTGCTGATCTTTAGCACACCACACAGACTGCATGGTCTTATAGGTGGCTGAATTCACACCGGCTCGAGGGTATGCCATATAACGGATACTGATCCCTTTTGCATTATATTCATCTATTTGGCTATGGAGTTTGCGGCAATAACCGCAGTCAATGTCGGTAAATACTGTCACTGTGTGTTTTGGGTGTTCAGCGGCATAAAGAATGCCTGAATCCAGATGTTTTTCAAGTTCTGTGACTCGCATCTTGGCCATACTGGTTTCACTCAGATTCTCCATATCATTGTCAATATCGTAGATGTTGCCTTGAATAAGGTAACGGCCATCACCACTGATATAAATCAAACCTCGGCTGGTCATCACCTCATACATGTCATTGACGGGCATTTTTTTTAGCTCATTAACGGTTTCTCCAGTGACTTCAGCAATTCTCAGTTTGATCTTTTCAGCTAGCTTACTCTTGGTAAGATTATTGGCACTGCTGGCGATACTCTTGTTGGCATTAGTATCCATATGAGTATCAATAGTCGTGGCTGTAATGGCCGTTATCGGCATAAGTAAAAAAGTACCGGCAATAGCGGTTGCTATTAATTTATGACTTAGGCTTAGAGTTGTGTTCATTGTTTTTTCTGTCCTTAGTGGCCCGATATCAGCGTTAACTCATTCATCGGCCAGTTTGAAATGAGTTAACCTCAACGCGCAATAATGAGAGTTGAGGTAGTTCATACATGGGTTAATTAATTCTCTATTAATTGGCTACAACGGAGTTCGCCTGTATAAACATTAGTTTTTGGATTAATTTTCGGCACCATATTTTTGATCCGCATATAATCGTAATCTCGCATGTTGATTTTATTTTCTTGTAATGCTGTGATCCTGACATCTTCACAGCGTTGATCTGGTGCAGATAATAGCGCTGGAGTTGGAATAATATAATCACAATCGATGTTAAAGTTATCAGATTCTGCTTGTAAAGAAATGCTCGCGACCTTAGTCACATCTTCTTTGCTGTATTCAAATATATTTTCCCCTAGGGTTAGACGTGATGCTTTATCGCCAAGTAAGGTTAAGTTGGTTTGGTTAAATAGCTTTATCTGGCTAGGGCCCACGAGTTGACTCACCTTGACAGTTAGCTGATAGCCTTTATCTGATACTTGAGCATAACAAATTAAACCATCGGGGCTACTTTCAGATAAACAGCCCTGCCAGTTATCCATCGTTGTACTATCGATAACCGACTCATCGACATTTTTTGCCAGCTGATCGAATAAAATATAACTGGCTGCCGTACCGGTATAATTATTATCAGTATCTTGACAGGTATTTTCTTGCCATGTCGCAAGTGAACTCATAGAACTAGGACCTAAAGTCAACTCATTATTCAGTTCATCCAATAATTGCGCTGATACTTGTTGTGGCTCAGCCCCACATAACCATTTTTTCAATACTAAACGTTTACCAAAATTTGGAGTGACTTTGACTTCATCTAAAATAGATTGTGCCAAAATACTATCGCATTGCTGCACTTCGGCCGCTTTTGCCATCGGTTTATCTGGATTGATATCACTATTTTCTATCGCAGGTTTACTTGGACTATTAGTATCGCTGCCAGAGTTTAAGTTGGAGTCTGAGGAGCCACCGCCACAGCCAGTGATACTTAAGAGTAAAAGGGCAGGTAAAAATTTATTTATCAAAATATAAGTTCCTTTATGTTTATAAAATGCAGTTAATTAAAGTCATTTTTTAATTAACTGGCATCTTGACATATTAATTGGTTACTGTGCTATACAATAAATTTTATTAGTATTACTGCCTAGTTCACATGAGCCGCCGACTGCCGTTGGCGCAATAAGCCAGTCATTAAAGTTTGCGGGGTTAAAAAAAGATGGGTATTTCGGTCTCCTACGCAATGAACCATTATCATCATACATATAAAAATCTAAGTCTCTACTGGTTATATGACCACATGCCCTAGCCCAATTAAGCCGACCTCTAGCTTGTAATGGGGTCAAAAGATCCAGTTCATTACAACGTTTGTTCATTTCTATTCCATCAGGTATTGCTGCGACAGAATTTAATGCAGTAAAAGAGCACAAGGTTAGGGCTGATGCTGTTAAAAATGTTTTATAGTGTTTTAATTTCATCGTGAATCCTTTTAAATTTTAAATAAATAGTTGTAAAAAAGTCACCAAAATAATTATGTGAATAAGTGGTCATTCAGCGACTAAGCTCATGAGTAATATTTTTTGTATATGAGGTTATATTTTCTTACTTAAGTCTACCAATATTCTAATGTTCAGTTTTAAATTTATCTGGTTGCCTTTGTTTTAATTTTCTAGCAAGCTTCTCGGTTCTATCAAGCATTATTTTTTGTTGAAATCTAGCTTTGTTATCGATATAAGCCAGCAGTTGTTGATGTTTATCATCTCCAGAATTCGCGCTTTTATATTCGTCCCAAAGTTCGGGTTGGAATACTGCTAAATCTAGGCCAATTTCTATTTTGTCGCCTAGGAGAGATTTTTTCAACTCTGGGCCTTGTTCATTTCTTACTGTGGGATGATTAAGGACTTCAGTGGCAAGTTCAATGGCAAGATCAAATTGTGATGAATTGTACTTACCAGAGATGATACTGCTGAGATAATAAAGTGCATCTAATCTGGCTCGTTCTTTGACATAATCAATTTTATTTTCAGTCACTTTAGCAAGTAACACTTTCTCTGTAACTGCTAACAATTTACCAGAATCAATGAGTAATTTGTAATTTTCTCTTTCTGCTTTGGTGTTGAGGGCTTTATTGTTGAGTTCAAAAAATGGTTGAAAGGCTTTGCTGGGCTTGCGCCACTCCTCTACAGGGATTGTCTCAGGTAGTGCTTCTTCAACCAATATCACATCGTCTTTGGCGGGAGCAATAATGGCCGTTATCAATTCCTGCGGAGTCTTTTCTTTGTTAATGACAGGCGTGAGTCGAACAGGCGTTGTTGCTACAATACTTTTCAGTTTAGCTTCAGAATTATTAACGAGAAGGTTAGTGTTGTTATTTATGACCAACAACAAAGCTGCCAACCCCGCCACCAAAAGGAGTATCCATTTATTATTCATTTCTTATTATCCCTAATAAATAAAGCGTAACGGTAAATTACGCTTTATTATTGACCTTAAAAATTACAGTAGACTATCAGGAATATTACTTCTCAATAATAATCGGTTAGTTAAATCAGCACCTTCATTTTGGTAATACATAGAGCCTGATAAGTAACCTTGAGCCACCACTATCTGACCATTAAGGCTAGCATCAGAGGCATCTGGTTGTACATTATATACCTTACCGTAAAAATCGATATCATCGATAGAGGTTATCACATCGTAATTACCATCTTGATAGATCAAACTTTCGCCAACACTTATGTTGTCGGCAGTTTTCATATGGCCAGTAGATACCAGTAATGGATGGTTTTCGGTCACTTTTAACTGACCACCACTTGCCATATTTAACACCCGAATATCATGAACAATATCCGTGATCGACTCACTGTAGGCTTCAACATCTTTGACGGTATAAGCGAGGTTATTTAACTCTGCAGCATCTGATAACGTCACAATGCGCTGAATTTTTTGGCTAACAGCGTCAAAAATGGTGAATTCCCCCTCGGCAAACAGGAGTTTTTGATCCGGCGTATAGCAGGAAGATACACAGTTTACAACATGGGTATAAATACCAACAGAACAGGAGCTCCCACTAACAATTGGTGCTCTAAACCATTGACTAAAGTCATTAGGTTTAAAAAAAGATGGATATTTAGGACGGGCACGTAATTTACCATCATCATCGTATAGAAGATAGTCATAATCACGTTGACTTATATATTTACATGTCTTAGCCCAGAGATCACGGCCTCTAGCTTGTGCAGGATTTAAGCTATCCTGTGCACAACGTTTAAATAAATCGGGAGCATCAGCTGCAACAGCATTTAATGATGTAAAAGAGCACAAGGTTAGGACTGATGCTGCTAAAAATGTGTTGTATTGTGTAAATTTCATCTTAAATCCTTTCAAATAAAATTAATTACTTGTAAACAAGTAACAAGGGTAACTGCCTGAGTAGCGACCATTAATAGGGCTAAAATAAGGTACCGTGTCGGTATCATGCATATATTGATAATCTCTTGCAGATATTTTACTGGCAGAGAGTACGGTTAAGCGGAAAGTTTCACATTCTTGTGGACCTTCGAATGCCGGTTTTTTCGGTATGGTGTAACTGCAAGTAACATTCAAGTGCTCTGCATGGCCATTAAAATCAAAATAGGCTTCTCTGCTTTGATCGTTTTTGGTATAACGAATACCTGTAGTGCCCGTATTAATGGTATTTGGGATTGTGGTAAGCGCCGTTAAATTGGTGCCAACGGCATCCATAACAGTGACAGCCCCAATACCTGAATTACCGTCTAACTTAAGTCTCATCAGCAAAGAATCATCGGTTTCTTTGGCGTAACAAATTAAATTGCCACCTGGTTTGCTTTTCATACAATCAGACCAAGCGTCAACGATTGTTGGATTCGCTGTTTTCATTAGAATATGGGTTGATTTACTGTCGGAATAATCATAATCAGAACCGCTGCAATTTTGACGCTTCCAGGTGTCTACATCTCCACCACCACCACCGACCTTAAATAAGCCGAATACGTTCAAAGACGCACTACCACTACCATTTTCAGAACCTTCATCTGAGCTGCATAGCCATTTTTTTAGTGCGATTCGAGTATCCAGATTTTGGGTATTTCTATAGACATCATATGCGCCATCGGCAAGAATGCCGTTACAGCTGCCGTAGCTGCCTTCATTGGCAAATGATGCCATTGAGACTGCCGACAAAGTTAACCCTAAACATAGTTTTTTCACAAATACATCCTTATATATTAAAATAAAATACAAATTAATAGTTGTTACTATCCATAGTAAAGCGCGTATGTAGGACCTAAAGCTTACCCTCAACTAACATCTGGCTGAAGTAACGCGGCCAACAATAGCAGTAACCATTTAATACTCGCAAGTTATTAGCTTCTTAATATTTACTTTCGCGTAACATTTTAACTACATCTGGTGGTGTAAATAACGAACTAAGGGTATGTATAAGAGGTTGTTTAGTGCTTAATAAAGCTGCTTAATTACCACTGTTTATTTGTAGCCCATGTAATCCATTAAAAGTGAATAATAATGTCAGGTAGTTGTTAGCCTTGGGCTAGATATTTCTATAACATGAGATGGAACATACAGGCTTTGATGTGTGGGTGACGGTAAAGTCGATGGATGTTACTACTCGTTAATTTTTTGTGGAAGGATTTTAGGAAAGGTATGTCAGTCTATTTTGAGTCGGCAGGGAGCTTTAGTTTTAATAGCATATCTATTTATGTCATTAATTTATTACTAGTCATTATGTATTATAAAAAAATTAAATTTTTGTATGAAAAACATGCCAAGTCACTTTTTAAATTTAGTTTTAACATAGTTGTTTTTTTCTTTGTAATGTTTAATGTTGGTAGGCTTATAGCTGGTTATGAAAGCTATGTTTACTATGGATATTTAAACGGGAAACATGAAAATGTAGAAGGTACCATTGAGCAGTATGAAGTATATGAGTCAGCAAGCCGTGTAGAATCGTTTGAAGTAAAAGGTATACCTTTTACTTCAAACAACTATGGAACATCGCCGCTTTTTTTTGCAAATAGGAATTATAAAGATAAGGTTGTTACTGATGGTACCTATGTTCGACTTTCTTATGTTCACATAGATGGTGAAAACTATATAGTTAAGGTGGAAACAGCAGCGGTAGATTTACTGCAATAAATTATCAGACACCGTTAGCTCTTGATATTAATGGCTGGATTTCAGCTCTAAGCCTTAGTTTGTGATAAGGCTTGCGAAGACTGTTGCTTAATACTTATTGGGATTAAGTATTATTGATGATGTCGTAATTCTGATGACTTAATTCAAGAAAAAAAATCCTAGGATTTGCTTCCTAGGATCGTTGTTAGTGAATATTATGAATTAACTTAAATGTAAGTTATTTACCCCAAATATTGTTATTGGATGCTGGCTTTGAAGCGCCTGAGCTGGCAGAATTTTGGCCTGCTGGCTTGCGTGAGCGACTATTATTGGAAGGGCTATTATTCGAAGGGCTATGGTTTGAAGGAGCATGACTTGAGTTTTTGTCATTCGGCTGATGACCGCGTGCAGCTTCGCCACTACGCTGGCCATCTTTATGCTCTACTTTGCCTGCGGTGTTTCTTTGTGGACGTTTATCGTTACCTGAGGCATTATTACCACGATTCTGGCTATTGCCATTACGACCGTTACCTCTGCCGTTCGCATTGCGTGGGCCACGATTTTGGCCATGCTTGTTATCATTGAGATCGTTGTCAGGTAAATCTTTGCTTGGTACAAAACCTTCAATTTCTTTGCGTGGAATGTTCTGCTTGATTAACCGTTCAATATCCTTAAGCAGTTTAGCTTCATCGCTGCTGACCAAAGATACCGCTTGACCATTGGCGCCTGCACGGCCGGTACGGCCGATACGATGCACATAATCCTCAGGGACATTTGGCAGATCAAAATTGACTACATTAGGCAATTGGTCGATATCGATCCCACGGGCGGCGATGTCGGTGGCAACGAGTACGCGAACTTCGCCACTTTTGAAATTAGCCAGGGCTTTGGTACGCGCGCCTTGGCTTTTATTACCATGGATAGCCGCGGCTGTTAGGCCACTGGCCTCAAGATTTTTAGCGATACGGTTAGCGCCATGTTTAGTGCGGCTAAAGACCAGTACTTGGGTCCACTCATTTTGTTTAACTAAGTGTATGAGTGCTGATGTTTTTTGCTTTTGATCCACAGGGTAAATATATTGTTCAACGGTTTTCGCTGTGGCGTTACGCGGTGTGACTGATATCTCAACAGGATTGTTGACTAATCCTTTCGCTAACTGACGGATGTCATCTGAGAAGGTTGCTGAGAACATCAGGTTCTGGCGCTTGGCTGGTAATACTTTAAGAATTTTTTTGATGTCGTGAATAAAGCCCATATCTAACATCCGGTCTGCTTCATCAAGAACCAGCACTTCAAGTTGGCTAAAGCTAACGGCACGCTGATTGAATAAGTCCAGTAGACGACCTGGTGTCGCCACTAAGATATCGACGCCTTTATTCAGTTTTGTTATTTGTGGGCCAATGCCGACACCACCGAAAATGACTGCTGAACTTAATGGTAGATTTTTACCATAGGTGTCTACACTTTCTGCGACTTGTGCTGCTAATTCCCGAGTTGGCGTTAACACTAAGGCGCGAACTTGTTTAGCGCGAGCGCGAGAACCTCGGCTTAATAGCTCTAAAAGTGGCAAAGTAAAGCCTGCTGTTTTACCTGTACCTGTTTGAGCTGCGGCCATCACATCCTTGCCTTCGAGTACTGCTGGAATGGCTTGAGCTTGAATCGGTGAGGGGACGTCATAGCCTTTTTGGGCAACAGCTTTTAATATTGGGGCTGACAACCCCAGGGAGGTAAAACTCATAGATAGGTCTCTCGGTGCTTTTATAACAGCAGAATTCATGGAGCCAGTGACTCTGGCGGTCGTGCATCTTACAGGATGCGGGGTAAAAGAGCTAATTATTAAGCATACAACTGGGTTTATTTGCTCCAGCGTACCATGACTTGTAAGGTGGTTTATGTTGAGTTTATGACTTGAGCCGATCATTGAGTTTGGTTAGGTGCTATGACGTTAAATCGTTTTTGTTTAAACTCTGTACGTGTTATTCTCCCGCTTTGGTGCTCTCTTTATGCTGTTTAACGCGGCGATATATTCTTCATCGGCCTGTAAATATTATGCAACAAGCTATTGTGGATTACCTAAAAGATGATGAGAATCATTGGGTTGCTAAACTGGAATGTGGGCATTACCAGCATGTGAGGCATAATCCACCTTGGGTGGTTAGACCTTGGGTGATAACAATAGAAGGCAGGGCGTCAATGATTGGTGTTACACTCAATTGTAAAAAATGTGATCTCGGTTCGCCGAAAGATACTAAGTGATAGACCTAAGGACATCAAATCCAAATTATTACTTGTCCTTGAGAGTGAATTAACGTTCAGGGATAAAAACAGAGCAATAACTATTTACTTAACGCTTACTATTTAGATTTGCGATAAGACTTTATTTGTAGGAAATATGTAACATGACACAAACCAAGAAATTCGACTTTCGTATCGTTCAAGACAAGGATGTATGGGCAGCTGAAATTACTCGTCGTATGACAGCGAGAAAGACGATCGTTTCGAAAAGAAAAACCGGCTTTGCAACAGAAGCTGATGCAAGTCTTTGGGGGGAGAAAGAGTTGAAATCTTTCCTCGATAATTTGGTTGAACGCAATGAGCGTAAAGCTAAGCAGCGTGAAGTGCGTACTGAGGCGACTGCAGCTAAAGAGTTAGCGGCTGACGTATGGCGTGAGGCGCGTGATATCGCTGATGGCGAGAGTGGAGATGATTTTGATGAAGACAGTGATGATTACCGCTCTGATAAGGCGACATAAATAATATTTTTTAAAATATTTTAAGGCTGTTAAGCGCTCGTTTAGCAGCCTTTTTTGATCTCTTCTCTATTTTTGTGACTGGCTTAACATTAAGTGCTATTCGTTTATTTCTGACGCTATGACTGCGATACTATCCCAAATAACCTTTACGTTTTGAGCATGTTGAGCAGTGACAGAGTTCAAATTACTTAAATCTTGCTGTTACTGCAGTGTTGTCAGCAGTTCGTCATTTTTTTGCAGGAGCCTCATGGAAAAACCTCTAGAGAAACAACTCGTATCTTGGTTAAAACAGCAAAAATCGGCTTGTGGATTTTACCTTAACTTGACGTTTTTTTTTGGCTTACTAACCGGATTCGCATTGATTCTTCAAGCTTATTTCATTGCGACTATTTTACACGGTGTGATTATTCTTGAGCTGCCTAAGACACAATTTATCGCACAGTTCTGGGGGCTCTTAGGATTGATTGGTGTACGGGCTTTACTGGCTTTTGCTAGAGAGCGCACCAGTTTCTCAGCAGGTAAACAATTAAGAAGCCATGTCCGCTGTGCGGTATTGGATAAGCTGACGGAATTAGGGCCTACCTTTATCAAAGGTAAGCCGGTGGGTAGCTGGGCTAGCATTGTATTAGAGCAGGTAGAAGATTTACATGATTTTTATGCTCGCTATTTGCCTCAGGTACTTTTAGCTGGGTTTATTCCTTTGACTATTTTACTGGTGGTATTTCCCGTTAATTGGACTGCTGGTTTGATTTTGCTGATAACGGCACCTTTAATTCCGATGTTTATGTTACTTGTGGGGATGGGCGCTGCTGATGCAAACCGAAAAAATTTCAGTGCGCTGGCTAAACTTAGCGGACATTTCATGGATAGACTCAAAGGCTTAAGCACCCTAAAATTATTTAATCGAGCCAATGCTGAAGTGGATGAAATTGAGCTAGCGTCAGACGCATTTCGTGAGCGCACTATGTCAGTGTTGCGAATGGCATTTTTGAGTTCAGCAGTGCTTGAGTTTTTTGCCGCAGTGTCGATTGCCATATTGGCCGTTTATTTTGGTTTTAGTTATTTAGGATTTTTGGATTTTGGCCATTACGGGGTCAAGATGACGCTGTTTAGCGGATTATTTGTGTTGATTTTAGCCCCTGAATTTTATCAACCTTTACGTGATATGGGCACACATTACCATGCCAAAGCCCAAGCTATCGGTGCAGCTGAGGAGCTAATGGCCCTGCTCAACTATTCTCTTGATGACGGTAATGACACGGATGTAGAGGGGCATCTCAATGAGGCCGATCTTGGTGATGTTTCCCTTGGTCTCACGATAGAAGCCTGTGATCTGAGTGTGACAAGCTTAGATGGGACACGATTACTTGGTCCGATGAGTTTTAAGATTGAGGCTGGGGAAAAGCTGGCTATTGTTGGCCCGAGTGGGGCGGGTAAAACCAGTTTGTTAAATGCGTTACTGGGTTTTTTGCCCTATCAGGGATCGTTAAAGGTTAATGGGGTAGAACAGCGGCAATTAGACAAGCAAGTCTGGCGACGACACTTGGCTTGGTTGGGTCAAGATCCGCAACTGTTTCATGGCAGTATTCGTGACAATGTGGCAATGGCAAATCCGCTGATGAGCGATGATCTTGTCAGGCAGTATCTTGAAAATGCTAAGGTTATCGACTTTGTTGATCAGCAGAGTGAAGGCTTAGGTCATCACATTGGTGAGCATGCTGCGACGATTTCTGTCGGACAGGCGCAGCGTATTGCATTGGCCCGTGCATTAGGGCAAAACGCCCGTTTATTTTTGCTCGATGAGCCTACCGCCAGCTTAGACAGTCATAGTGAACAAGCCGTACAACAAACGTTGAGAGAGTCGATGTCGAATGCGACATGCATGATGGTGACCCATAGATTAGATCAGCTCCATTATATGGATAATATCTTGGTACTTGATGAGGGCATTGTGGTACAAGAGGGCCAGTTTGCACAGTTAAATGCACAAGATGGGCTGTTTAAGCAGATGCAGCAAGAAGCGGTGAATCAAGTCAGATGTTTGGAGGTGACATAATGAAAGTATTATTGCCGTTTATCACATTATTTAAACATCAGTGGTTAATGATGTTTACCGGCTTACTGCTCAGTGTGGTGACTTTGATGGCAGGAGTTGGCTTGCTGTCGCTTGCTGGCTGGTTTTTGTCTGCAGCTGCGGTAGCGGGGTTATCTGTCGCGACAGCACAAATGTTTAATTATTTTACCCCAGCAGGCGGGGTCCGTTTTTTTTCTATTGTACGAACAGCGAGTCGATATGGTGAGCGTTTAGCGACACACGAGGCGACATTTAAGTTGTTAACTCAGCTTAGGGTCTGGGCTTGGCAAAAGTTATTGCCATTGAGTGCTAAAAACTTACAGGGGCTAAGGCAAGGAGACTTACTCAATCGGTTAGTGGCGGATATCGACACGTTAGATCACCTCTATCTTCGACTATTAACGCCCATGGCTGCTTCGTTTATGTTGCTTGTTGCTTTGTATTTTTTTGTTGCTTGGTTTGATACCGAATTAGCCTTGTTGTTATGTACGAGTTTATTGGTGACTTGGCTATTACTGCCACTGATTTTTTATTACTTGGGCCGCAGACCCGGTGTAGAGATGCTTGAGCATAAGCGTTATTTGCGTGTACAGCTGCTTGAGTTTATTCAAGGGCAAGCTGAGATAAGTCTGTTTGGTGCCACCGACAGGTTTAGATCCAAGCTACAAGCGTCTGAATCAGCTTTTTTTGCTAGTCAATCTGCCATGGCCAATGTGACGGCACTCAGCCAAGCTATCTTAGTACTATGTCATGGTTCTGCGGTTGTATTAATATTTTATGTGGCCGCTTCAGGAGTCGGTGAATACGTTCCGCCAGGACCTATGCTTGCTGTTATGGTGTTTATGATCATGGCTTGTATTGAGATGTTGATGCCCATTGCTGGCGCATTTCAGCATCTTTCATCTTGCGTGTTGGCAGCGACTCGGATCACTGAATTAATGGATCAACAACCGGATATTGTTTTTAGTGAAGATGACTCATGCCTGATAACCCAAGGTGAAATCAAGATTACGGATCTTTCTTTTGGTTATGATGAAAAAAATCCTGTGTTGGAGCAGTTAAACATATCCATAAAAGCAGGTGAAAACGTTGCGCTGCTGGGGCAAACAGGATGTGGTAAGTCGAGCCTGTTTTCTTTACTGAATCGAGAGTGGGAGCCACAAATAGGAGAGATATACATCGATGGTGAAAAGCTAAACACTTATAGTGAAGCTTCACTCAGGCAGGGAATTAGCTCCGTTAGTCAGCGTATTTATTTATTTAGTGGTACCTTGCGCAGTAATTTGACCTTAGCACAGTCTAAAGTTGGACCATTAATAAGCAGACCACTAGCAGAGGTGAGCACCGTCAATGACATTGGTTTAATAGAGGTTCTCAACAAGGTGGGTTTAGGTGCTTTGACGCGAGGGGAAAATCCGCTAGATATCTGGATTGGTGAAGGTGGAAGGCAACTTTCTGGTGGTGAGCAGCGTCGTATTGGTGTGGCTAGAGTTTTACTGCGTGATGCCCCTATTTTGTTACTCGATGAACCGACAGAAGGGCTAGATAAGCGTACTGAACGTGAGATACTTGCTTTATTGTTTCAGTTTGCAAAAGATAAAACCGTTGTGATGATTAGTCATAGGTTAACAGCGATGGAGCAGATGGACAGTATCTATTTGATGGAAGAGGGCGGGATATTAGCTTCTGGTAGCCATGCTGCTTTGCTTAAAAGCAATCAATATTATATTGGTTTACACAATCAGATCGCTTAATTATAAACTTATATAAAACATAAGCTTATTGTATTTTTGTTTTAATTAACTTGAGAGTTGGGAGAGCTAAGTTGCTCTCCCAATGCTGTTTACCCAAGGCGTTTCTGAAAATCAAGATATCGCATGACCTCCACTTTATTGAACTTAAATTCTTCTTCATCACCAATATTAGTGAGTAAGCTTTCTCTCGCATAGCGTTTTATGGTTGCTTCTGGTTTATCCAGTAATTGACAAACCTCATCCAGCCCCAAAATCTCATCACTCATCTTGTTCTCCTATGAAAACGGGTTAGTTATGGAATTTAAAGATAGTTCAAGTATAGTCGTTGTGAGTATTATGCTAGCGATAAATCTCAACAATAAAAAAACCAGATGTAGAAATCTGGTTTTTATGTGTCTTACATCTTGGTGTACAACAGCTTAATCGTCACTATCACCGAGTGAAAGTAGAGTTGCGTTACCACCAATTGCGGTGATGTTATTGGTGCGAGTTTTCTCGGTAACAAAGCGAGTTAGGTAGTGCGGACCACCTGCTTTAGGGCCAGTACCTGATAACCCTTGGCCACCAAATGGTTGCACACCAACGACGGCACCAATTTGGTTACGATTGATATAGACATTCCCCACATTGACCTTATCAGCGACTTCCAGTGCGTGACCTTCGTTACGGCTATGGATCCCCAGCGTTAGGCCGAAACCTGTGCTGTTAATCTCATCAATGACTTGACTTAATTCGGCAGCCTTATAGCGTATTACATGCAAAATAGGGCCGAAGTGTTCTTTCTCAAGTACCTTTATCGAAGATATTTCCACAGCAGTTGGTGCGACGAAGTGACCATTTTCAGTTTCTGCAGGCAGATCGAGTTGCTTAATTAACGTGCCAACCTGTTTGATGTGATCGATATGAGCATTTAAGTTTGCCTTGGCTGTAGCATCAATGACTGGGCCCACATCCGTTTTCACATTACTTGGGTTACCTATGCTCAGCTCTTCCATCGCACCTTTCATGACATCGATAACGCGATCGGCAATGTCTTCTTGGAGAAAAAGTACACGAAGGGCAGAACAGCGTTGACCTGCACTGGTAAAAGATGACGATACGACATCATTAACGACCTGCTCAGGCTGTGACGTTGAATCAACGACCATGGCATTTTGGCCACCCGTTTCGGCGATAAGTGGGATAATGGCACCGTCACGATTAGCTAATGTACGGTTAATTAACTTAGCTGTCACAGTAGAGCCTGTAAAACAAACGCCCCCTATTCGTTCATCAGAAGTAATGGCTGCGCCAACAGTTGCACCAGTACCGGGCAGGAACTGCAACACTTCTTTAGGGATCCCAGCTTGGTGTGCTAGTTGTACCGCACGAAAACCGACAATCGAAGTTTGCTCTGCAGGCTTAGCAATCACAGTGTTACCTGCGGCAAGTGCGGCACTGACTTGACCTAAGAAAATAGCCAGTGGGAAGTTCCACGGGCTGATACAGACGAAAATGCCACGACCTTGTAAGAATAGTTCGTTCAGCTCACCTGTAGGCCCAGGAAGAAGTTCTGGTTGGGCCATCATTTTCTTCGCTTGAACGGCGTAGTAGCGACAGAAGTCAACAGCCTCGCGGACTTCATCTATTCCGTCTTGAATACTTTTACCTGCTTCACGGGTACAGAGTGCAATAAGTTCTTCACGGTTTTCTTCAAGTAAATCTGCAAGCTTTTGCAGTGCATTGGCACGCACTTCAACAGGGGTATGACTCCAGCTGTTAAAAGCGGCATCTGCGCCAGATATTGCTTGTTCTATGGCTTGGTTGTTAGCAAAAGCTAACTTCCCCACCACTTTTGTGGTGTCAAATGGGCTGACAACGTTATTCGTTTCACCGCTTAATACTTCACCGTTGACGAGGGGGCCAGCATTCCAGGTGGTGTCTTTAAATTTTTCCAACGCCGCAAAAAATGGCTTAGATTCAGAGATGATGTTCATGTTAAGTCCCTTGGAATTTTTACGCTCTTCACCGAAAATATCGGCGGGTAGTACGATTTTGTTGTTAGCCAGAGTTTTGTATTTTTGTAGGGTGAGCAGTGGATGGATCACCAGAGAATCAATCGGTGTCTTCGGATCAACCAGTTTATGGACGAATGATGTATTCGCGCCATTTTCAAGCAGTCGGCGAACCAAATAAGGCAATAGATCTTTATGTGCGCCAACTGGGGCATAAATGCGTACTGTTTTGACACCACTTTCGGCCAGTAAGGTGTCGTAAAGTTCTTCACCCATGCCGTGTAATCGTTGAAATTCATAATTTCTGTCACCAGCCATGGCAGAAATTGCCGCAACAGTTTGCGCATTGTGACTGGCAAATTGAGGGTAAATTGCTCCGCGGGTTAAATCGCTTAATAAGTAACGAGCGCAAGCAAGGTAGGAAACATCAGTGCTGGCTTTACGCGTATATAAAGGATAACCCGCTTCGCCGTTTTCTTGCCCCCATTTTAGCTCACTATCCCAATAGGCACCTTTGACTAAACGTAACGGGATTTCATCGCCTTGTTCTTTAGATAGGCGAGTTAACCAGCAAAGCACAGGCAGGGCACGTTTAGAGTATGCCTGAACCACAATACCTAGTAGTCCCCAACCTTTAGCTGCATTTGAGTTAAACAATCTCTGGAAAAGTTTTAGTGAAAGCTCGAGTCTGTCCATCTCTTCAGCATCGATAGATATTCCCACGTTGATACTACGAGCTTGCTGAATAAGCTTAATGAGTGTGTCATGCAACTCTGTTAGGGTTCTATCTTCATTGGCGACTTCATAGCGAGGGTGAAGCGCTGATAACTTAATAGAGATAGTTGGACGTGGTGATTGAGACTCGTCGTATTGCTCAGCGCCTATTGTTGCGATAGCATTTGAGTAATCTTCGAAATATTTTTGTGCATCTTTTTTCGTCAGGGCAGCTTCACCTAGCATGTCATAACTGTGTGTATAACCCAGCTTACGTTTTTGGCTACTGTTTTTCAGTGCTTCGTTAACTGTGCGGCCCAATACAAACTGCTTACCCATGATTTTCATGGCGGCAAGCATTGCCTGACGGATCACAGGTTCACCCATACGATTAACGAGCTTATTAAGTAAGCTACTGGGTTTACCATTTACGTTTTTATCAAGTTTGACTATTTTACCTGTCAGCATTAAGCCCCAAGTTGAAGCATTGACTAATACTGAATCACTTTTGCTTAAGTGTGCGTCCCACTTTGCACCTGATAATTTGTCTTCGATGAGTGCATCAGCGGTGGCTGAATCAGGAATACGCAATAGTGCTTCTGCAAGACACATGAGGATAATGCCTTCTTGTGTCTCTAAGCTATATTGCTGTAAGAAGGCGTCAATCCCAACCATTAGGCCTTTTTTATCGTATTGACGAACCTTGTTAACTAACTCATAGGCACGTTGAGTGACGCGTGAAATGTCATCATCGCTTGCAGGAATAAGCTTGATGAGCTCTGATAGATATTGTTCTTCATCGACAATATAATTATTTGTGATAGCTTCGAAAAGCTCATCGAGGTTAGCTGAGTCATAATGACCAGTCAGAACTTTACTTGCTTTGAACATAGTAATCACTTCCACTTGGACCTGTTAAGGGACAATTTTTTGTATAGAAAAGACTTTATCAAGACTCAGTTAGCTGAGTCTTGAGGTAAGTTTTTTCGATATAATGTGTATTGTATACAATCTACCATTTACGAAAAAGATTATACACATCAAAATGTGATGAACAATACTATTGTGATTGCTTGTGTCATATTTGTTTGATTTGTGTGGTACAAAGAGGTTTTTTTAGTTTTAGTGAGTGTACAAGAGTTTTTTGATGGCAATAAAAAACCAGCATATAAGATGCTGGCTTCATTTTTATATGGCCAAGTTGGAGTGTATACCCAAACGACCTCAAGATTGAGAATTCAGCATGTCGAGACGTGACCGAGTTCAAGGGCGTTAATTGCTCCTGCATTAACGACATTTCCACCATCCATGGCGGTCTTCATGAAATTGATGGACTCGTTATTCGAAGTCAATATTTCATCACGAAGAAATAGGCTGTTTCTCGCCATGCCCTGTGGAAGTTCCCATAAAATACCTGCACTGCGTTAGTGCTATTAATAAAGGAGCCGCCATTGTCTCAATCATTGCCTTGATTCAGCTATCCTATGAGGACTCTGAAACGAGCATCTTGAAATTGTTTGGGTAAAGTCTACCAACTATTTTTCTTTTTTCGTCTCGGTCTTGGTAAATAAACTAAAAAGATACCGACGAGTATGCCTATTCCAGCGATGATGGCTCCTTCTTTCCACATCTCAAAGCGTTCATTGTGTTGAATGCTGGCTAATTTATGAGTGGCTCTGTCGCGCTCTTCACTTGCTTGCTGCAGTGCTTTTTCTGTTTCAGTAAGCTGTGCTTTAATCTTATGTAACTCTTGTACATTATTCTCACTAGAGTCGACTGTTTGCGCTAGTTCTTCTTTAGCCTCAGCTAATTGAGCTTGCACTTCCGGCAGCTGCATACGTAAGCTTTTCTGGGCACTAATCATCTTCGTTTCAATCCAACCTTCACGGCCTTTATGATCGATGATTTTAGAAAAATCTCCTTCAGTTTCATTTAACACTGAAATTTCTTGTCCAGCTTCAATACTGCCTAGAATACGGTATTGTGTGCCTGGACCACCATGAAGAAACAAGTAGACTTCATCTGAGATATAACGGGTTTGGCCTGCAGCCAAGAGGCTTGGGGAGAGAAATATCAGTCCCACTAGAGCAAGGATTCTTAACACTATAAATTCTCATCAACAAAATATAGCAACATGCTATGGATTTGCTGAGCTTTTTGCAAGGGTTAGATGCAAGATTTGCCGCAGAGGTTAACCAAACTTAATTTATGGCAAAATTTAATGTTATACAAACACGCATTAGAAGGGATTGAAGTCGTTTAAATGGAGGTATTAAAAAAGGGAAACCGATAGGGTTTCCCTTGTTCATTATCATGTTTATCTTGAAGGTTGAAATTAGCTAAATATTGCCTTAATGATGAAGAAAAACACAATGGATAAAGCAGCACCTGCGGGTAAGGTAACGACCCAAGAAACAACAATATTTCTAACAACACCCATGTTAATGGCTGCAATACCGCGAGCCATTCCGACGCCTAATACGGCCCCTACGAGTGTTTGTGTCGTCGAAATCGGCAGGCCTGTTCCTGATGCGATAACAACGGTAGAAGCAGCAGCAAGCTCTGCAGCAAAACCACGACTCGGTGTTAGATGAGTAATGTTTGTCCCTATCGTTTGCATAACGCGTTTGCCAAAGAGGGCCAGACCCATGACTATTCCAATGGCTCCTAGAGGTAAGATCCACCATTCAAGTGGCGCTACGCTGTTAATTTCGCCACCACTGTTAACAACGGATACGACTGCCGCAAGTGGACCAATGGCGTTAGCCACATCGTTAGAGCCATGAGCAAATGCCATACAGCATGCGGTGAGTACCATGAGAATAGCGAACACTTTCTCAACGTTAGCAAACTGATTTTGACGATCAGCGCTTTGGGCTATCTTCAGGCGCCGAATGGCAAACATACCGATAAATCCAATCACAATGGCGATGCCGATCGCAAGTGAATAGGCTTCAACATTACTAAAATGCAAACCGAGATGTTTAAGTCCTTTCTTAATGGTGACCAATGACATGATAAAGCCGGCAAGTGCCATATAAAAAGGGACGTAACGTTTAGCATTTTGCAGGGGATTATCGGTATCAAATATGAGCTTTTGTACACTTTGGAATATCATAAATGCGATAAAGCCAGATATCGCGGGTGTCACTACCCAAGATCCTATAATACCGGCAACCTTAGACCATTCAACGGCATCTGCACCGACACCCACAGCGGCAAACCCTACAATCGCACCAATAATAGAGTGAGTTGTAGACACTGGCCAGCCTAATGCTGATGCTAGAATCAGCCAGATCCCAGCGGCAAGTAGCGCGGATATCATGCCATATACGAGTAATTCAGGAGAATCAACAAAATATGCTGAGTCTATAATGCCTTTACGTATGGTACTGGTTACTTCACCGCCGGCTAAATATGCGCCAGCAAATTCAAAAATCATCGCGATGATGATCGCTTGTTTAATCGTAATAGCGTTAGAACCTACAGAAGTTCCCATTGCATTGGCTACATCGTTTGCACCAATACCCCATGCCATTAAAAAACCAAATGCGGCCGCAATTGAAATAAGCATTGGGCCGTTGGTGACTAATACATCAACCATGTTGTTACCTTGATAACTGTATTTTAGACGCGAGCTAACATTAGCTCTAAGCGAGAACCGACACGTTCAGCAAGATCTGCTAAATCGCCAACCCACTCAATGATTTTATAGAGAAACATCACGTCTATAGGGTTCATATCATTTTCGATAGCGAACAACTGACGACGGATCTTGATTTGAAGATCATCGGTATCTTCCTCGATTTTATCGAGTTCGACAATCATTTTTGCAACCAAGTCAACTTCACGGCCTCTGAAACCTGTTTCTAATAGGTCATCGAGTTCGTTAATTGCCTGTTTTGCTTGAACAACTGCATCTAGACAGCGCTGCAAGTACGCTTTAAAAGGTTCTTGAATCGCTTCAGGGATCAGAAGTTTACGGCCGATGATACGACCTGATATGTCTTTCGCTTTGTTAGCGATCTTATCTTGTTGAGTAAGAAGCTCCAGTAAATCGGTTCGTTCGACAGGCATAAATAAGCCACCAGGTAGAGTGAGGCGTATTTCACGTTTTAGTGAATCCGCTTCCCTTTCTGTAGTGCTGATTTGCCTACGTAGTTCAATTGCACTGTCCCAGTTGCCTGTGACGGTGGCATCAAAAAATGGCACTAAGATCGATGCACATTGGTGCACTTTATCGATGTGCTTTTGTAGAGGCTTGATTGGCGATTTTGCAAACACGCCCAAAATAGAATTTACTGGCATTGCCGTGTACCTATTTAGGTGATTCCATTGTTGGAAAAAGCGGGCGCATGTTAACTCAAGCGGCCGCGTATTGAAACTGTGTTTTCATATTAAAACTCACAGTTTTCATTCTAAAGAATTATATCTGAACTGCAAGCCGCAATCCTACGGTGAGTTTATGACAGTAATATGACATCAAGCCGATCAGGCGACGGTATAATTAAACTTTAGTGAATTTTTGATGACACTTCTCAAATGTAAGTCTGATATTCTATTCAATATTAGCAAATAAAGTGAGCGAGTGACCGATGGATGCTGAAATAGAACTTAAGTTGTTTTTTCAAGTAGAACAAGAAGAAGCATTAATTCAGTTATTTGATAACCTTGAAAATTGCGAGTTTCAATGGGGCCGAAAGTTAACCAATGCTTATTTTGATACAGCAGATATTCAGCTTAGACGCTGGGACATGGGACTCAGAGTTCGGGGTTGTGATGGTGCCTTAGAGCAAACCATAAAAACAGCAGGCACTGTCGTTGGCGGCATACATTCACGTCCAGAATTTAATGTCGATATAGAGCAAAATTTTCCTATCCTTAAACTTTTTCCTGAAAAAATATGGCCAAAGGTGGCGGATATTTCATCACTTCAGTCAGGGTTAACCTGTTTATTCAATACTCATTTTTTAAGGCGTACTTGGCATATATCGGTTGGTGAAAGTCTTATCGAGGTTGCATTAGATATGGGGAAAATAGAGGTTGAAATCGCGGGAGAATTGATAACTGAACCCATATGTGAGTTAGAGTTTGAATTGCTCAAAGGTGAAGCCGCATCTTTGATCCATATTGGGTTGCAAGTGGCTGAACATGTGCCTGTTAGGTTGGGGCAAGCCAGTAAAGCTCAGCGAGGCTATCGCTTAGCTGAGCAAGCAGGTCCATTAAGTTTAGCGGCTTTAACATTTATGCCTCTAAAACCAGAGCATGACTTACAACAGGCATTAATTACGCTTATCAGCACAGGTCTTGAGCAATGGCAGTTGTTGGAAGCGATGATTGTAGAGTCGGTATTTATCCTAGATAAACAAGCGTTTGAGCTTTGTGTTCGACTGCGAATTTGCTTGCGTTTACTGAGATGTGTTTTGCTTCAATTTAACGTGATGAATACAGTGTTTAAGGCATGGTTCGACTGCATAGAAGGGCATCTGCATTTGGTTGAAACAGAGCTAAATTATGTCAACTTTTTACATGATAAGGGCTCACTTAATCACAAAGCAATTCAGCATGAACCGTTAAATTATCAGATACTCGCGCAATTAGAGCAGGTAGATATTCGACTCCGAATTGAGACAATGTTGCAAAGTCTGGACTACGGTTGTTTGCAGTTGGCATTAGTTGAGTTGTTATTTGCACTTAAATCAGGTGAAAAATTCATAGATAACGACGTTATTTTACAAGATTTTGCTGATCAAATACAAGAATCATCTTGGTTAGAGGTGCTCCGTTCAGTGCCATTAAGTGGAGATTTAAGCTGTGATGAGCTGTTAGCTTTCGTTCAGGCATCCGAGGAAAATCTTTGTGTTGGTATTACCTATGGTGCGTTTTACTCAACCAAAGCAAAAGAATTGTTTACAGCACCTTGGAACAGGCTACTGCTTCGTAGTCAACGGTTATTAGCCTATCGTCAGTTGTCAAAGCAGGCTAACATGACGGCTATTGAGCCATGGTTAGCCGATGAAGAAGAGAGTCTGCTATCGGCCATGGAACACACTAGAACTGCTGCGTTAAACAATGTGCCTTATTGGCGTTAATTTATTATTTATTTAGTGTATTTTGTTGTTTAAGCTCATGTTGAAGTTCAGCGATCTGCTTTATGAGCATGGTTTGATTGATTTCCATTCTGTCTAAAGCTTCATGGAGCTCTGAGCGGATCTCCTTGCTTTGTGTTTCGAGTTTTTCGGCTTCATCAGGGGCGATAAAAAGCGAAGCCATATAACCAGATATGACACCAAAAAAACTGACGCCGCAAACGATAACCACGCCACCGATGACGTGACCAGCTGTTGTTACAGGGTAATAATCACCATAACCTACAGTGGATATGGTGACCAATGCCCACCAGATTGCATCTTCAGCGGTTTGTATATTTGCATTGGGTATGCCGTTTTCTACAATTAAGATTAACACGGATGAGAAGGTTAATATGGTGACCATAGCGACTAATAGGCTGGCTAATGTGGCTTGTCTTCGTTGTTTAATGATGGGAATGATAAAGGATTGGGCCATACGAATAAGACGTATGACTCGTAAAATTTGAAACAATCGGGCAAATCTTAATGGTTCAATCAAAGGGATGCTGGCAATAAAGTCTATCCAGTTATGTCGAATGTAATGCATTTTGTTGTCAGATCGGACGAGGCCGTAAAAGAAATGACTGAGAAATATGAAGCAGATACTAAAGTCTATAATCGTGAGTAATCGTTTCGTTTCTTGGTCTAATTTAGCAAAACTCAGTATTAGGACGACAATGACTGAAAGAAGTGAAAGTACCATCATGGCCAGTTGAAAAGGGGTCAGCTCATTGTCTGTATTGGGTAACCATTTTTTTATCTCAGCCATGATAACATCCGATTGTTTTATGAGTTTAGCTATCTAATTTATCTTTGAGATAGAGTCTACTCGTTTTTGTCTCCAAAGTGGATCAAGTCATCTAAAACGCGCTTTTTTATTTCAAGTTGTTCTTCAGCTAATAAATGATATTTCACTGCTAGTTGGGCATAATCTTCAAGGCTAAGAGAGACGGTTAGCCTAGGACGTTTAGGGCGCTTGGTGACTGATAGTCCTAGAATGGTGCGGATTTGATCCGATGGGCTAAACCCTGAATCTAATGCGGCTTTACGGATTGAGTATTGAAACTTTTCATCAAGATCAAAAGCCACCTGAGTTGCCTTAGCTGCTTGCTGGTTTTGTAACCATTGTGCAGGTAATGAGTGTTTTTGTTTCGTCATTCGGTTACCTTTGAGATTAATATGATCGCTAAATATTGAGTCATTATTTACCAGGCCAATAATCTCTTATATCTGATAAAGGGCGGTATAAGGTCAACATAACATCAGTCTCGCCACCATCATAGACTTCAACATCCACAGCAAACTTTTCTTCATTGTCGAGTAATAAATATGACTCGAATGGCTCGCCACTACTCTCTTTATCCTGCGGAGGCTTCTTACCACGGTAATCTTGACGATGAAAATAACCAAATTGAGCAAAATTAATTTGACAATATTCTGCGCCTAACCAGTTTTCAAATTGTGATGATAATTGATCGGATAAGGTTTGAGTGGTGAGATGAGCCTGCTGATCCTCTTCAAAAATGGCACTAAAGTGCTCGAGATCGAATAGTTGTTCAACTTGATCACGTGTGATCTTAATGGAAAAAGCCAGATAAGTTTCATCATCTTCATCCAATGAAAGAAAAAGCGTCTCTTGGCTATTACCTTTAAGGATCCATTCTGCTTTTTGGCTGCGCTGATACTCATAAGTGTTGACTGATTCAACTCTTAGTTGTTGACCGCGAAGTTGAGGAGGAAGGGCAAAACTGTCATCGAGAGAAATCATATCCCCTGCCATTAGATGCGAAGGATGATCGAGTTGACGCTTTGGTGGCTCTTTTTTACCGAAGAGGCCTGTTAAAAATCCCATCATCGACTCCTATTTATTAGTGTTATTTTATTTAAGAGAATGGTGTATTACTCGTAAAAAAATAGCGCTGCCTTAAGATAAAAGAAAGCGCTATATTTTTTAGCGGTTTTAAGTGATTAACGTACACTTAAATTCAGTTTATTTTACTTTCGTGCTTTAAGGCGGTCAAGTACAGCGTTGGCATTTGACTTTTGTTCACCGATCCCAGCTTCTGCCAATTTAGCCTGTAATGACTTGTCACTATTCTCATCAGCGAGTTGCTCAGATGCGACCAGTCGGTCATCAAACTGTTGCTGACGAGCCTTGATCCGCTCTAATGAGTCTTTAGCATTTAATAGCTTAGAGTTACTCCCTGCGAAAGAATCTGTGATGCTCGCTGTTGCCTTTTGAACACTTTCAGTGGTTTTCACCATGCTCAGCTGACGTTGGTAATCGGTTAACTGGCGTTCTGTTTTGCGCACGAGATCTTTAAGGCGTGTGGCATGGGCACTAAAGCTCGTATTAGCACTTTCCTGCTCCGATAGCTCCTGATCCAATTGTGATATTTTCTCAGCAATTTCCATTGCGAGCACTTCGTTTTCTTTTTCTAGTGCTTGAGTGGCATAACCTTCATGTTCGCTGATAGAGCGCTTTAAACGATCGACCTCACGGTTTGCTTGCATTTCTTTAGCCATAACGTCAGTCAATTCACGTTTTGCTTTAGTCAGGTGATTCTCAGCATCACGGATTTCTTGTTCGAAAATACGGGTAGAGTTAGCATCGACTATGCTCTGACCCATTTCTGTAGCACCACCACGGAAAGCGGTTAAAATTTTATTTAGTATGCCCATAATTTGGCTCCTGTTAGGTCATCATAGCTGATTGAGCTATGGTTAAACATTAAATGAATCATCACTATTTTAAGAAATCGACCATTTCGTCGATGACTTCTAAGCAATTATCTGAAAGCACTGACAGCTCTTGTTCAATCTCTTGCATGTTTGATTGAACTGAAAGCGCACCGTAAACCACATATTTATCGTCAATTTTTGCAAAGGATGATAACGGCATTGGAATGTTAAGTTCTAGCATGGTTTCAAGCATATCGATGCGACGTTCCTGATTAACCTCATCTTCACCCCAAAGGTAGCTGATGCAGAGAACCTGGTTGTCTGTCACCGAGAGGAAAACAGGGATCTCTTCACGTCCAACGATGTTGACTTGCAATACTTCGACTTCGCCATTAATTGGGTAACAATCAAATTTCAAGCCTGTTTGGCTGTTATCACCAAGATCATTTAGGTGGTTGGCAATAGTGTGAATATTCATATTTGTCCTTATGACATATTATGTCTGCGTTTAAAGATAGCACTATGACATAATATGTCAATAGCTATTTGTTCAGAAAGTTTCACGACTTGATTTCGATAGCAAGCCTTTGCTGTTACATGTGTCAGTGTTGAAATAGAGTAACATCTTGATTTTCTAGCCACGCTTGTTGGTGATATTGATAAAGTTGCATTGAGCCTATTGTATTGGGTTTGATTTTATCTATATCTTGATAGAAATTGCCAGGAAATTCAAATGCACCATTTATGAGCCCTGTTGTCAGCCAGTCATCTTTTATTGACAGCTGTTCGAGTTGACTTAATCTTGTTTTAGCATGAATGCCTGATGCTGTGGCTATGCTCCAACCCCATTCACCAAAACTGGGTACATTGTGATGATATTGATTAACATTGAAACCAGCCAAAGATAGGGTTTTTCCTACCGATATAAAGGCCTTAGGTGCATGATAAGGTGATGTAGATTGTACGGTTAGAGCCCCATCTGCACTTAATAGTTCCTTTAGTTTTTTATAAAAGAGATCGGAATAGAGTTTATTTAAATCTGGATGGCTTGGATCGGGCAGATCGACAATGATCGTATCGTAATGTTGATGTTTCTTTAGCAGTTTATCGACGCCATTGAACGCGTCATCGATAATGACATTGACTCTAGCATCATTGAGTGAATCTCCGTTTAGTTTACGTAATACTTGGCTCAAACGTGCTGGCATATCAGTATCATGATAGGTAAATATATTCAAAAGATCGTGATCGAGATCGATCAAGGTAACGGATTTTGGCTGCCATTTAAGCACTTGTTTTACCGCTAGGCCATCGCCACCGCCTATGATCAATATGTTGTCGTGACGAGCGCTTGCTTCCATGGTCGGATGCACCAAAAAGGCATGATAAATATGCTCATCTTCGCTGGAAAATTGTAATCGTCCGTTAATATACAGCGAGTAGACAGGTGGCATAAGATTACCTCTTAAGCGCTCAGTAAAAGTGAGTTGCTGAAAACGGGTTGATTTGGCATAAATAACATTATCTTTATACAGTAAATTATTAAAACCTTGCTCCCAACTTGGACCATGCCAGGCAAGTATGAGTAATATTACAGATGCTATAAAGTGGCCTAAAAGTAATATGTTGACGAAACGTATGCGATCCCAAAAACGCCAAATAAAAATGAAACCTGCCAATAAATTAAAGCTGGCAGTTAATGCTGCAGCAAGTTGAATATCGAGTGCAAGCATAAAGCTGACCCAAATAGCAGCTCCTATGCCTGCTCCGATATAGTCAGCGCCATAAATTGTCCCTGCATTGTGCATTAAATGTTCATCGCACAGAGATTGACGTACGCGGGCAATAAGAGGAATTTCCATGCCAATCATCAAGCCCAGTAGCACCCCCCAAGCGTAAGGAAGGTATTCACTTAGGTGTTGTAATAATCCGATCGCGCCTCCTTCAGGAAGCAGATCAGGAGGTAAGCCTAAGGTATTGGCAATGATAAGAGGAAGTTGTTGACTGAAGCCGATAATGGCGGCAGTGATCAAAATCGCAAGCGAGCCACATAGAGCAACAGCCAGCTCTAATACTGCGAAGCCAGTAAAAGCACAGCGTATTTTTCGTGCAGCAAAAGCGCCAATGCCCATGGAGACGATCATCAGTCCTATCATGGTGTAAATGGCAGCTTCTAATGCCCCTAGGATCCTACCTGCATAATGAGAAAGTAGGTATTCGTAAATTAACCCACATCCTGCTAGTACGGCCATGATGCCAAGGAGTAGGGTGTCGTCAAACCAACTTAATTGTCTTTCTTTGGTGTTCCCAGCTATAGCTGGTTCAGTTACTTCACTCACAGTACTCTCATGACTTATTAATTTGGTAGGTGTAAAAATAAACGGCTTAATAGCCGTTCATTATGATTAATCGATCTTAATGTCAGGATTGATTATGCCATTAAACTGGTGAGAATTAAGGCGATTGCGACGCTGAGAGCCAGCTCAACAGTGGCAATACCAATGTTGTGCTGTTGCTCTACTTCCTCGGACAAATTAATGTTTACGAGTACAATCTTTTTAACGATCTTCATTAATATCGTGAGCACTATTAGCATGATCATCGAAAAGACTAACCAACCAATTAAATTAGCAATATAGGCCTGTGGACTATAAACAATGAAATGGCTAGCAGCATTGAAGCTTAATGCCATGGCGATCATATTACCACTGTGACGAATGGCAATGGCTGTATGTCCTTGAAGCAGTGCTGCTTGCATCGAGGCATTTTGATTGCGTTTAGCATAACGATGTTCACGAAAACGAGTGAGTAATACTAGCATCAATTGTGAGATAGCAAAGGCACTGAAGATGGCGATAAAGGTGTCTAGCGTCATATCTTCAGCCCACATTAACACAGAGCGAATGATGATCGCGGTGGCAATGGCTGCACTGGCATCGACAATCGCAACAGAGATATTACCTTTAAGAATATATTCACTTTTATTGAACTCGTTAAGTGCAATTTTGTCGTGTATATATCTGCCTAACTTGATTAAGATAAGGCCAAATAAGCCGTAAGCACTCATGCCTATAGCTTCGGCTAGAAATGAGTGAGCCGCTTCTCCTGTAATAGCGCCTGTCAGTACGATACCGAGCCCTGCAATGGCGCCAGCGGTACTAATACCGAAAGCAAAATTATCTCTTTCAGCCAGTTCTGCTCGACTATCAATCTTAATACTCCATCCTTGAAGGTAGCGCATTAAGGTGAGCAAAATAATGGCGATAGTTAGATCAATGGCCAAGATAATGATTAAGTCTTGGGTGATACCGAAGTGTTGAAATAATGTCATGTGGGTTCCTTACCTATTTGCCTCGGCGTACACCGCGAGTGGTGCGACTATTAGAATTACGTAAGCCACTGCTCTTAGAGTAGTTAGAACGAAACTTACTGCCACCTTTACTGGCGCTACCTGTTGAACTTGCTTTAGGTGCGCTGCTACTTTGACGTGATAAACTTGTCGAGCCAGAGCGTGATTTAGCATAGGGGCTATCGAATTTTTTCCCTTGAGAATTAAACTGTTTCTTGGTTCTCTCATAGGTTTGTTTTTGTGCCTTTGCTTGCTTAGGTGAAGTATAACGATAACGGCCAACATCGTTGTAGTAGCTGTAGTTTCTGCGACTAGACCAACGATCATAACCAATGGGGCCACGCATTACATTGGAAAACATGGAATACATGCCATACCATGCCCAAAAAGAAGTGCCATTTGACCCCGTTTGCCAATTACCATAGCCTGGATTGCCTACCAGCTGACTACCTGCACCAAAATCTTCAGCGCCATTGGCGAGAGTTGCGGCTTCTCGGCTAATTGAATTGACACGTCCCAAGGCGCCTTTTGACATGTCTGCAACCACATTTAATGGATCTGAGAGCATATCGTTATATAAACTAGGATCGGCAGCCTGATAAATATTTTCAATTTCAGCTAATTGTTGATCTAAGTCGACATAGTTCTTGCTATCCATAGCCTCTTTATAGCGAGTCAGTAAAGATGTAAACATGGGTCCTTTAGTGGTTGCATCTTTAGCGAGTTCATTAAGTAACGGAGCCATATCGGTTTGCTGGTTAGCTAAAATACTGGTGTATTGTTTTAGCAAAGTGGCATTGCGGATCTGACCGTTATCGAGCATTTTGCTAAGGGAATCGATTCTCTGCCCGACTAATTGCTGAAATTGAGCAATTCGTTCAGGCCTGTCATCACCACAACCGACTAAGGTCAATAGTAATGTTAAAGTGAGAACACGTATAAGCATTGCTGCCATGTTTTCTCCATTTTCATAGGGTAGAAGAGGCTAAATGATGATGTTAGCTATGTTGTACATAACTGCATACAATTTTAATTAAGTTATAGTAACCTCTAGATTGAATTAAAAATAATTTTTTTGTGTTAATTTGTGCCTGATGATAAACAAAGCCTGTAAGCGCCTGATTTATCTTATCACAAAGACATATTATGTCTTAAATGCTAATAAGTCGATTACCATTATTGCTAGGAATTATGATTATCATGGAAAACATCAGTAACAAACCATTATCTGCCATTATGTCTGAAGTTGCAGATCGTTACTGGCAGAGAATAAATCAAGCTTGGCCAGAACTCATCAATGAATTAACCATTGAGCAAGGGCAAGAACTTTATCGCATTATGGGGTTAAGTGATTTTATCGCAGAGCAATTATGTCGTCATCCTGAATGGCTGCCTGCTTTGTTTGATGGTCAGCTTGAAAGTGTATCTCGATCAGATTTTGATAAAGATCTGCATGAACTATTGTGTCAATGTGTTGATGAAGATGAAGCGAAAGCCGTTTTAAGGGATTACCGTAATCGGCAGATGGTGCGTTTAGCTTGGCGAGATTTTTTCAGCTATGTTTCTTTGGAAGATTCATTATTGGATCTCTCAGCGTTAGCAGAAGCCTTGATTATTTCAGCTCGTGATTGGTTATATATCCAAGTTTGCAAACAATATGGTACGCCTTGTGATGGAGAAGGCAATCCGCAGCCTCTTATTATTATTGGTATGGGTAAACTGGGTGGGCGTGAGCTTAACTTCTCTTCTGATATTGATTTGATTTTTACTTTCCCTGAACATGGTGAAACCAGAGGCGGCCGTCGTGCTATTGATAATCAACAGTTTTTTATCCGTATGGGCCAGCATTTAGTTAATCTATTACACCAAGTGACCATGAATGGCTTTGTTTATCGGGTTGATATGCGCCTGCGTCCTTATGGTGAGAGTGGCCCTTTAGTGGTAAGTTTTAGCGGTCTTGAAGATTACTATCAAGAACAAGGAAGGGATTGGGAGCGTTATGCCATGGTCAAGGCACGCGCATTAGGTCCTTGGTCTGGTTTTTCCGATAAGCTTCATTCAATGTTGAGACCGTTTGTTTATCGTCGTTATATTGATTTTTCAGCCATTGAATCTTTACGCAAAATGAAACAACTGATCACCCAAGAAGTCAGGCGGAGACAATTGACCGATAATATTAAACTTGGGGCTGGTGGGATCCGTGAAGTTGAGTTTGTGGTTCAAAGCTTTCAATTGATCCGTGGTGGGCGTGAGCCTTCGTTACGTCAGCAAAGTTTGTTTGCGGTAATTGATACCTTGTACCATTTAGGCCAATTAGAATATTTGGCTGTCGATGAGCTTAAGCAAAGTTACCTCATGCTAAGGCGGGTGGAAAATTTACTTCAGGCCATTGGTGATCAGCAAACGCAAACTTTACCGGATAATAGTATCAATTGGTATCGGTTATGTCACAGCATGGGCATGGCATCAGAAGCGGAACTTCGCACTCATATTGAATCCGCGATGAGTAAAATTCATCGTCATTTTATCGATACCGTAGGCGGTCAAACACACGATGATGGTGGAGAATCATGGACCCAACAATTGTGGAATGTACAAGAAGATGATCATGCTCAAGCGCTTATTAAAGAGCAAATGATCGAAGATTTAACACTGTGGCCACAACTGAAATTATGGCGTGAGACGATTGTTAATCGTAGCATTGGGCCGAGAGGACGAGATACGTTAGATAAACTAATGCCTTGGATGTTAAAGGAATTAACTAATTTTTCCATGCCTTCAATTGCCTTGTCATCGGTTTCAAAGGTGATTGATAAAATATTAACGAGAACCACCTATTTAGAATTACTTTATGAAAATCCTGGGGCACGTCAACAGCTGGTAAGCCTTTGCTGTGCCAGTCCTTGGATAGCCACTCAGCTTGCTAAATTTCCTATGCTACTTGATGAATTGATTGATCCTACTCAGCTCTATGACACGACATCTTTAGATGATTATGTCAGTGAGTTGAGACAATACCTGCTGCGTGTTCCCGAAGAAGATATGGAGCAGCAAATGGAAGCATTACGTCAATTTAAACTATCACAACAGCTAAAAATAGCCGCAGCTGATGTCACAGGTGTCCTACCTGTGAGTCAGGTGAGTGATCATTTAACGTTATTGGCCGAAGCCATTATTGATCAGGTTGTGATGCAAGCTTGGCAACAAGTGAGTGCCCGCCATGGTGTTCCGGCTTATTTAGAGGGTGGAATGACAGGTTTTGCGGTTATTGGTTACGGTAAAGCGGGAGGAATAGAATTAGGTTATGGCTCAGATTTGGATTTGGTCTTCCTACATAATTTTTCTCGTGAAAAATACCCAAATCAGGGAGAGACCAATGGCGAGCGTCCCATTGAAGTTGGGCATTTTTACCTTAAATTGGCACAAAGGATCCTGCATCTATTTTCCACTCGCACGACATCGGGTGAACTGTATGAAGTGGACATGCGCTTACGTCCGTCTGGCGCTTCAGGCTTGCTGGTGAGCGAAATAGAATATTTTGGCCAATATCAGCGTGAGGAAGCCTGGACATGGGAGCATCAAGCCTTAGTTCGAGCCCGTTTTATGTTTGGTTGTAATGGATTATCAAGTCGTTTCAATGAATTAAGAAGTCAAATTATTGAGATGCCAAGAGATAAGTCTGCGCTGGCAAAAGAGGTTAGCGATATGCGCATTAAAATGCGCGACCATTTGCTTAAACGTAAAGCTGGAGTGTTTGATTTGAAGCAAAGTCCAGGTGGCATTTTAGACATTGAGTTTATTGCGCAATATTTGGTATTAGCGAATGCTAATGAATATGATGAATTATCATTTTGGTCCGATAATATTCGTATTTTTGCCAGTTTAGGTGAGTTAAATTTACTGTCTAATCATGATGTCGATGCATTGATTCAAGCGTATTTCTTTCTTCGAGATGAAAGCCACAGGCAGACGTTACAGCAAAAAGTAGCTGAAAAATCACAAAATTTAATGGAAAAGCATGCCGCTCGAGTATTGGATATTTATCATAGGGTATTAGACATCTAGGTAAAGCTCAAGCGTTCCAACTAACCGTGAGCGGAGGTTAGCGGTAATGTCGCTTTGCATTTTGCGGCAAATTATTGTCTGTTGTTAATGACTAACTATTTAACTTGTTGAAAATAAAGAGGGTGTACTTTCTGGCTCGACTCTTGCTACCTGTTTGGTATGTTAATGTCGTTTTGGAGTGACCTATGAAGTGCACAACCGATCGTTCTTACTGCGGAGCCGTGGCGCCAAATAAAGTCGCCTTGAGTGTGATAAGTCTCTCAAATAAAGTGGTTAAGGCTCCCTATTGCCTGCTTAAACCAGTGAAAAAAAGAACAGAACTGCCCATTCTTTGGTTGCTTGTTTTATGCTGCCTATTGGCATGTAATAGTACCATGGCTGATGATGTTAGGTGGGAGGTGAGTCATCATTATCTTCAACAATTAGCTTACGGCCAACATCATCTTTTGTCTGACCCGGTTAATAGCAGCAATTTGGCACTTATTGTCAAAGAAGGGAGGGAGCAATTGCAAGTCAGTTCTGCAAGCAGAACTGGCTGGTTGTTGGCTTTTGAGCCATTGGAATTTGGTGCTGAGAATATTTTGCTCGTTGGTTTATCAGCTGTGAGTGAGGTGTATCAAGAAAATGTGCTTCAAGAGGTGGGGCAATATTCAGGGTGGGGAGCGAAGGTGGGATATCGTGTTGCGTTAAGTGAGCGCTTATTTAGCTCTGTTCAACTTGGAGGATTTAATTGGCGACACACCTTGATTCATCAGACTACTAATTCGACTCGATGGGATGAAGAGCGAACCGGGATCTCACCTTATGCCGGTTTGGGATTAGCATATCGTTTCAGTGATGAAGCGAGTGTGAGGCTTAACTGGCTACACTTTGAACTGAGTAATGGCAACCTTGATAGTCTTGCCATCAAGGTTGATTATCGATTTTGATAGCCAGTTGCAAACATTGTTAAGGTTTGCTGAATTTAACCCGAACTTGGATTCAATACTGGCATAATCAGCTTTTAAACTGAGTTATTTGAGATTGTAAACGTATGCTTATTTCAGCGAGTTCTTGCCCTGCTTGAGCCGTTTGAGTCGCGCCAGTAGACAGTTCAATTGACATATTATGAATTTTATCAATATTGCGATTAACCTCTTCAGATACGGCGCATTGTTCCTCTGAAGCAGAGGCTATTTGGTCGCTCATCTGATTAATACTTTCCATTTCTGTCGCGATTAACTTAAGCGCGTCGCCTGAGCGGCTGGCTAAGTCGACAGCTAACTTAGATTGGACTTTACTTTTTTCCATGACCGATACGGCATTATTTGAGCCTGACTGTAGTTTGTCAATAATGTTATTAATCTCTTCGGTGGATTGTTGGGTGCGGCTAGCAAGGGTGCGAACTTCATCTGCCACCACGGCAAAGCCTCGCCCCTGCTCTCCAGCTCTGGCAGCTTCAATAGCAGCATTGAGTGCTAAAAGATTGGTTTGTTCGGCTATTGCTTTAATGACTTCTAGCATTGAGGCTATTGCGCCGCTTTGACTTTCGACTTCACTAATTGCTTGGGATGAAATTTCAAGTTGCTCTGCAAGCTCAGCTATTTGAATAATAACCTGCTCGACGACTTTGGTGCCCTTGTGTGTTTGTTCTAATACTTGCGCTGACGAGTTCGCTGTTTGTACGATATTAGTAGCCACATCGCGACTGGTGGTCGTGAACTCATTCATTGCGGTGGCGACTTGGGCGGTTTCATCTCTTTGTATTTCGATAGTGGAACAGGTTTGTGCTGTGACCACAGAGACTTCTTCTGCAGCGGTAGAAAGCTGCTCCGTCATTTCAGCGACATTCGAAAATAAGGTTAGCAGTTTTTGACGCATGTTATTCATCGCGGTTAACAGCTCACCTATTTCATCTGTGCTATTGACCTCTATGCTTTGACTCAGATCGCCAGATGCTGTGCTAATGGCTGAGCGGATCCCGCTAACAATGTTATTGGTGATGTACCAGCTGCTGATGCTACCAAACAATACACCGAAGATGGCCATCATGCTCAGTACGGCAAGAGCTTGTTTTTCATGGGCTGTAGCAATATGGGCACTTTCTTCGGTAAATTTACCTATTTGATGGAGTAAATCCTCGAGCTCTTTATTCATCTTATCGATTTCATGTTCAACTTTTTCAGCTAACACTTCGGCTTCATGGAGGTGATTTTGGGTTAATAAACTAAATACCTCATGGGCATGCTGCTCAAAGCTTTTATGTTCTTTTTCGACTTGTTTTAATCCTTGATTTAACATGGTGAATGCATCTAATGCGGCGCCTGACGAATGTTCGATGCCTTGCTGAGCAATATGTTCTGCCTCGAGTATTTCTGTTTCTATTTGCTCGGTGCCATGATCAAAATGCTTTATGGCAGTCTGTAGCTTAGCAGTGGCTCCCTTTTCTGTTTGCTGAATATTTCCGTAATGCATGGCGCGCTCAAATTCAACGCTCTGTTGAAGTTGGTGGGCGGTAATGTCCGCTAATTTTTCAGTCAGGGGAATATCTATGTCTGCAATGGATTCGAGTTCAGCACCTATTTTGTACATCGAATAGATAGCAAACGTTGAGCTTAATATAAGCAGTAATAACAGTAGTCCTGCACTGCCCATTAACTTTGCTTTTAATGAAAGGTTATTCATCAATATTTCCTTTTGTCTCTATACCTTAGCGATTGATTCAAGATAAAGTGTTAATTTATGATTTAACAGTATAGTTGAATTTAGTCAGAGTATAGTTGGCGATAAGCATGCACAGAGGCTGATTGTTGTTAACGATGTTTTTATTCTATTTATGCCTAAAAAATGCATAAGTATGAAGAAAGAATAATGATTCTTCTTCCTTCATATGAAAATGTTAAGATGCAGTATGGCTGAGTAAAACCCAGAGGCTAAATTCAACCTCAGGGCACTTTTATCTAAGCACGTAGGACGGCAGCATTAGCACCTTGAGGTTGCTTGGTATACCTGATTACTGTTTAATCATGAGTAATTCAGAAGTCGCTTGTTTACTGTCTATCTCTGAGCTTTTTTGAACTTGTAGAGTTGGACTTAATCCTAAATCTGGTTTAGCGATGTCCCCTTGTGAGTAGTCACAGACGCCGTTAGGGAAAATATTTTCTAAGCGTGTTTGATAGTTTTCAATCGAAACAGTACCATACAGACCTTGTGCTATTGCTTCTGACACTGGGATTTGTCCGCATTTAAAAATACTGCCAGCCCATGGGCCACCTGCCTGAACTCTGATATTACTGTAAATAGGGTAGATTTTGCTGCAAGGGCCAGCTGGACGGCCGTTCCACTCACCATCCCATACATTTTCTCCTTCGAAGAGGACTCTTCCATCGCTATCTAAGCAAGTATCTTTAAGTGATTCAGGTTTTGAGCTAATGGGATTCTTGTCCGCAGAAGCGATGCTTGCCATAAGCCAGCTATCTAAGTACTCAACTCCCTTTTCTATTGGGGTGTGATCTTTATGGGAAACCCAGATCACTTGATTATCGTTGTGACCTTGGTAATCTTGCATTCTTAAACGACTTTCGAACGAAGCTGAGGTGTGATGCATATTAAGTTCATCTTCCAGATAGTGACGGATCTCTAAAATAGGCAGTTCAGCCTTACCGATAAATACCTGTCCGTATCGATAGCCATTATCGATTGCTTTGGGATCGGCAGGTTTTCTTTGGGCGATTTGGGGAGAAGGGGCAGTGATATTATTTCGACTCCACAGACTGAGCCACAGCGGAAATTTCATGCCAAATGGCGTGATAGCACTTTCTTTTTTCATTTTATCCTGTGGAACCCAAGATCCGATATATTGATTAAGGTTAATGAACTCTTCGATGTTAATATCCCCTTTTTGTAAAGCAAGTAAGCCGTATTGCACTCCTTCGTTACCCCATGTGGTACGAGCGAAGCCATTTTTGTCGGTACCATAGATTTGAGCAAGGTCTTGCCAATAGGTCCAGTTTACATTTTCTTTGACTTCATCTGAGAAATACGGTTTTACAAAACCTTGTTTAGGGTTATAGAAAAAAGTGGCAGCAATAAACCAAGAATAAACACACTCGCTGCTACCGTTAGGCATCGATGGCCAAGCGCCTGCGATCATTTGATTTAGCGGGACTAGAAAGGTATAGGGATGTTCAAAATCATTGATCCCATTCATCCCTTCTATTTTTTCCCTTTGTTCCCAGTCACGCCATTTTTCATTACTGTTATCAGTTACATTGAAATAATGTTGAAGGAGATCACAGTCGAGTAGAAATATTGATTGAGATACCATATCGGGAAAGCTGTAAATAGGCATCAATCCATCGAGAATGCCCGTGCTATTTTGTGCTATCAAATATTGCGCTAATGCTCCACCAGACCCACCTAATCCTAAGGTATAAAGGGGATCACCATAAAGTGAGGTAAACTGTTTTTTTACTCGCCTAGCAGTGTCCTCAGAAAGCAGCATGTTGTAGCTGTAGCTAGTATTATTACCACTAGATCCCACGACTGCGTATCCTTGTCTTAATAGTGAATGTCGACGATTAATAAACCGATTGGCGCCCATACTTCCTTGTCGGAAACCTATACTGGCTCCTCCTTTAAACTGATAGATAAGTTTTTTATTCCAATACTCATTATTATTTCTGTCGCCTAGGCTATCTTGAGGTACTAGCATCACCATGTAGTAGATGTAGCGATTAATACTGCCTCTTTCTAGTCTGAAAATTTCAGGAACCTGTTTGCCTTTAATGGTGGTGGTCGCTATGGCTGATCCAGCTGGTGGATTATCAATATCATAATGTTCAATAATGTCTGTGCCAGTTTTGGTATAAAAGTAATCTATTCTGGATGTGATAAGGCAATCTTTACTGTATCCGATTGGATGATTATCTTTGTCATAAACCGTCACACCTTCGCCTATTTGATTATCCACAATAGGTTGGCCTAATCCGGTGTCTAGTGTCATACAATAGAATGGATATTGCCGCTCTCCGGCATACAGAGCATCTATGGGACCAACTTCTCCCAATGGGATTGGAAATGTGAAGGTTTCTTCGGGTCTCTGGGTTAAACTGATGTGTTTTTCAACGGCTAAAATCGGCTTTTCATTACCCATTTGTGCAATACCTTTGACCTGATGTCGCTCAAGAGGGTCAGGTTCGCATGCGGTTAATAATGTGCTGATTAACAAAATAAAAATGAGGCGTTGTTTAATCATTTTACCCTCCTAAAAAAGACTCTTTATTTGTTAAGTCTTGTTCGCTTCAATGAAAACGCAAATGTTTTTTTAAAGAGGTAGGATTATTAATCAATATGAATGAAGTGAGTGTTGTGGCTTTTTATTTCTTTGTTTTAATTGATTTTATTTGTTTTTCTTGGCTGAGTGTATTCGTTGGCATTGAGGGGAGTAAAGGTAAATACTCCCTTAATTACATAGTGTTAAAATATGTTGATAAAATTAATTTGGAGCTAAATATTCCAATGACTGCATTTCAATTAAACGGCTATAGGTTCGTTTAAATTCAAAGCTGAGTGCACCACCGATATAGAGATCTTCTAGTGTGACTGCAGCGCTAAGGTAAAGCTTTACCTTTTGATCATAAAGCTCATCCACTAAGCTGATGAAACGTCTGGCAGGATCGTCATTAACGGCATAGTATAACTGTCGCTCACCAGTTTGAGTTGCTAATGAACCATCTTCAGTTCCGCGAGCGCGGATCCAACCTCTAGGTTCGCCACCAAGAGGTGGAATATGACTGAGTAAGATAACGTCGAAACGACTGGCAAGTTCGATATAATCAAGTTGTGAACGAGGGCCGTTACACAGGGCGTTAAAATTAAACCAAGCATGCTTTTGGCTGACTTTAATGACATCTATAGGTCTGCCTAATATCATTAATGACTGATCATGGCTATTTGGGTCTACATCAAGTTGCTCAAATAAATAAATAAAATCAGCTTGAGGTTCAACAAAGTAGGTTTGGTAGTAGTTCAAACGCCGAAGTCGATGATCTTGAAGGCCATTTAAATGTATTTGGGTTGTGTAGTGTTCCAGTAATTTAATTGTTGGTGTAAATCTTTGTCGTTGCAAGCCATTCTCGTACAGGCGGGTAACGGGAATATTAGAGGTGGCAACCAGAATAATGCCAAGGTCGAATAGCGCGGCAAAGAGTGTCCCTAAAATCATAGCATCACCAATATCAGAGACAAAAAATTCATCAAAACAGATCACTTTACACTCAGTAGCTATGCGTTTGGCTATCCTTTTTAACGGATCTCTATGACCTGACTCTTGCATTATTTCTTGATGAATTTTAGCCATAAAACGATGAAAGTGTAGCCTTAAAGTTGGCACTGCAATGTTCGTTGTTGATTCGCAGAAAAGATCCATGAGCATGGTCTTACCTCGGCCTACATCTCCCCAAAGATATACGCCTAAACATGTTTTTTGAGTTGGTTGCTTGAGTTGTTGGTAGAGAACTTCCAGTTGAGTAACTGCTAGTAACTGAATGGGATCATGGTTAAAGCCAGATAGCGATAATTTGTGATGATAACGTTCAAGTGGAGAAAAGCTCATAGCCTGAGATTGATCTTATTAGATGCGTGTATCTTGCCAGTATACCCCATTTGGTGTCCGGCACTTAATAAGCAGTGTGCTTGTCTGAAGATACTGATGTTAATATTTATAAAGCCCAGTTATGCGTCTTACCATATTCGAATGTAAGCTACACTTTTATATATAAAGTGTGTGTTTAAGGTAGCAGGAGAAATCATGAGATCGGTTACCAATATTTTTATTTTGTGGATCCTGCTCTGCATAAGTCTGCAAACTCGGGCTATTGATGCCATCGATATTGCACTTGCTGACTATCCTCCCTATGAGTTCTCCCAAAATAATGAGTTTGAAGGTATATCGGTTAAACTTGTTAAAGCCATTTTTGAAGAAATGAAACAACCAATCAATTTAAGTTTACTCCCTTGGTCAAGAGGGCTTAAGTTTCTTAAGGAAGGCCAAATTGATGGTTTTTTTCAGGTATTAGTGCGTCCTGAAAGACATGAGTATATAGATTACAGTCAGGTAGTGTTAATCGATGAGCTGGTGAGTTTGTTTGTCGTTGAGGATTCAATAATAAGTTTTAATGGGGATTTTTCAGCGTTAAGTCAATATCGTTTTGGTGCACGAAAAGACTTTAGTTACGGCACTATTTATGATGGAGCTGTTGAGGATAAAGTGATCACTAAGCTGACAATAGATGTAGAGACAGAGCATTTAATTCGTAAGTTATGCACCGGAGAGTTGGATATTGTGATAGGTGACCAATACGCCATTTATCATTTATTTAATCAGAAAATGCTTATAAAAATGAGCGAGGTTAAACGTTGTAAAAAGATTAGACATTTATCCCCTAATGTACAATCGATGCCAGCTTATATGGCTTTTTCTAAAAAGCGTCAACTCAGTCATATTCGGGATAAATTTGATCTGGTGCTGGCAGAAATGCAGCAAGATGGGCGGTATAAGAAAATTATAGAGACTTGGAACAAGAGTCAATAATAGTCAGAGTGTGTCTCAAGTTGACTGTACTATTGACTTCTTTTTGAGTATATCAGTGATAGTTTTTAGGTTGATAAGCCAAGCAGGATAGCTTAATAATACAGTTATCATCATTCGCTAATCACTTAATTATATTGATAAATATAGGAGTTAACAGGTTTAGTGTTCATGACAAAGACTCATTTGGTTTAGGATAGAAGTCTAGTTTATTTACCCAAGCCATTTCAAGATGCTTGTTTCAGACCCCTCATAGGATAGTTGAATAAGGCAGTGACTGAGACAATGCTTGCTCCCTTGTTATATCGCACTAACGCAGTGCCGTTATTTCATGAAAACTCCCGCAGGGCCTGTCGAGAAGCAACCTATTTCTTCATTATGAAATAGCGAATTAGAATAACTCGTCCATCAATTTCATGCCTTGAACTCGGTCACTTCTCGACAGACTGAATCCTGCATCTTGAGGTCGTTTGGGTATATCTGTCGATTTAATGTCATGTTTACTCAGGCGTTTTACCATGATAAAACATGATTAACGTCATTCAATGATAAATATGATAGGAGTCGGTATGCAAGCGGTGAAAGACAGAGGATTGATTAAGATCAGTTCCTATATTGATGGTCAATGGTGTAATAGCGGAACCACATTCGATGTCACAAATCCTGCTAATGGTGAAGTGGTCGCTCAAGTGTTTAATGCTGGAGTCGATGAGACTGAAATTGCAGTACTGGCGGCAAAAAAAGCCCTAGTTGCTTGGTCAAAACTGTCGGCCAACGAGCGCGCGGTGATATTAAGAAACTGGTTTGATTTAATGATGGCGCATCAAGATGACCTTGGCCGTATTTTAACCCTTGAGCAAGGTAAACCTTTGACTGAAGCTAAAGGTGAAATTGCTTACGGTGCCAGCTTTATTGACTGGTTTGCCGAAGAGGGCAAGCGCGTCTATGGTGATACGGTTCCTGCCCCATCAAGTGATAAGCGTATGCTCCTAATTAAACAACCTGTTGGGGTTGTGGCTTCGATCACACCATGGAATTTCCCTAATGCCATGATTGCTCGTAAAGCGGCGGCGGCATTAGCTGCAGGTTGTACTTTTGTGGTGCGACCATCGCCTTTGACGCCTTTATCTGCATTAGCTATGGCAGAGTTAGCCGAACGTGCAGGTGTGCCTGCGGGGGTATTTAATGTGGTGGTCGGTGAAGATGCAGTCAATATGGGGAAAGTGCTTACTCAACATCCCGCTGTGTCCAAGTTTACTTTCACAGGATCGACAGCGGTAGGCAAAATATTGATGAGTCAGACGACAACAACTGTGAAAAAGATCTCCATGGAGCTTGGTGGAAATGCCCCTTTTATTGTGTTTAATGATGCCGATCTCGATGCGGCAGTACAGGGGGCTGTTGCTTCTAAATACCGCAATACAGGCCAAACCTGTATTTGTACCAATCGAATATTAGTACAGCAAGACATTGCACAAGCATTCACCGATAAGTTTATTACAGCGGTCGCCAATTTAAAGATGGGGAATGGTTTTAAAGAGGGCGTGAATCTGGGACCTATGATCACTTCACAGGCTGTTGATCGTGTTCATCGACTTGTTGAAGAGACGATAGCCGCAGGGGCTAAGTTGGTTGCTGGTGGTCAACGCAGTATTGAGGGGGAAAACTTTTATGAACCTACAATACTAACCGAAGTGACCAATGATATGCCATTGGCGAGTAATGAAATTTTTGGTCCTGTGACGCCTATTATAATGTTTAATACCGAAGCTGAGGCGATTGAGATCGCTAATGATACCGAATATGGTTTAGCGGCTTACTTTTACTCTCGTGACATTGGCCGTGTTTGGCGTATGGCAGAAGCGCTTGAATATGGCGTGGTTGGTATAAATGAAGGGCTGATTTCTAATGCCGCCGCTCCGTTTGGAGGAGTTAAACATTCTGGTAATGGTCGTGAAGGGTCAAAATATGGTTTAGATGATTACATGGAAATTAAATATATTTGTATGGGGGGCTTACATAACTAACGTTTCGCCTAAGAGTCTTCAACTTAATATTTTATATAAATAAATCTAAACAATTCAATGGTAAAGATCTAGGGTATTGTGTTGTTTAGATGGAAGAAAATTAAACTTATGTGGCGAAGATGCAGGTAATGGCAATGGATCTTTTAAGCTTTGAAGATAACAACATAAAAAATAGCCTGATGGCATTGGTGATACTGGTGTCGAACATGGGGGATTATCTTGGGGTTATTATTCCCTTTTTGATCCTGAGTTACACTGGTGAATGTGAGTCGACAGGCATTGTCTACAAAAACATCTGGGGTTGATATTGATCACTTCTTAACATAAGAATGAGCCTAGGTCTTGCCTATTGGCTCCCATCAGGGTAAAACTCCAAGTTAACTGGAAGTTTGTTCGGTAATTATTAAATCATAACCTTTGGAAGGCTTATTTTGGATCACTTTATTTGGAATATCGACCCTGTTTTAATCTCATTCATGGGACTTACAATACACTGGTATGGTGCACTTTTTGCCACTGCTATTGGATGTGGCTTTCAGGTGATGAAGCGTATCTATATCAAAGAGGGGCATGATGTAGAATCATTAGATAATTTACTTATCTATTGTGTTGTTGGGATAATTGTTGGTGCACGTCTTGCTCACTGTATTTTTTACGACCCAGCTTACTATTTTAGTCATCCACTTAAAATATTTGCTATTTGGGAAGGAGGGCTTGCGAGTCATGGTGGTGGTGTCGGCGCAATTTTGGCTCTCTTCTATTACCATAAAAAGACCAAAATGCCTTTTTTGTTTTTGCTTGATAGATTGGCCATCGCCACTGCTATATTTGGTTTTTTTGTGCGCGTAGCCAATTTTATGAATTCGGAAATTTTAGGTATCCCTACTTCTGTGCCTTGGGCGATTATTTTCGAACGAATTGATATGTTGCCACGCCATCCTGCGCAATTGTATGAAGCCTTCGCCTATTTGACTATTTTCATTAGTTTATCTGTTATTTTTAAATACACTAAGATGAAATTGAAACAAGGAGCTATTTTTGGTCTGTTTCTTTGTTTGGTCTTCAGTGCCAGGTTTATGATTGAATTTATCAAGGTGACTCAAGCTGCCTATGCCGATGGTTTTATATTAAACGCGGGCCAGATGTTAAGTATTCCTTTTCTTATCGTGGGGATATGCCTACTATTAAAGCCTTATCTGATAGGAGCTAAGACGAGAATTTAATGTTTATCTTGTGCACTAATCGGTGTTTAGTCGCATAATAATATGTTCTAGCCAATGGCTAGAACATATTATAGGTTAACTTAGAATAAATTACTTACCAGATGAACGTCTAAAGAGTTCTTCAACGACTGAAGATAGTGGTTGGTTGTATCTTGACGCTTGGACTGCAGGTGAATGCCAAGATGCTGGTACGCTTTGACCTTCAGCCCATACACCAGTTCCATTGTAGCGTGAACGAGCTTTAGTACCTTTTTTAGCAGCCCATAAAAAGTCTGGGTGCTTGTTACCATACCACTCACCGCCAATAATCTTTCCATTTCGATCAAGTTCTAAATCGTAATGGTAACTAACTTGGGAAATAGAATCATATCGTGACGAATCATTATTTCTGTGTGTAGGATTCGTCTCAACAATATACTGTACGTTCATCTTAACACCAACGATTTGGTTGTATGATGGACTGCGATAATCAACGAACTTATCAGAAGTATAATCAGCACGAGCGATGATGGCATCATCTAAGTTGGCGTAATTATAGCCTGTTTGAGGGTTGAAATAGGTTACGTTATAGCTAAGAATAGGTTGATTCCAAACTTGATAATCATAGGTTGCATCCATGATCACACTACGTTCATTTAAACCAATTTGGTTAAGTATAGTGATATGCCAGCTACCGGGGTTATTATCGAAACAGTTCTGATCAAGTGTTCTACCATTCTCATCTTTTTGTGGGTTCTTAGTATTGCATCGCCCGCCAATAAAGCCCATGTCAAATGATGCACTTGACCATAACAAGGTTCCAAGTGCTTTTATATCTGCAGGATAAAATGTCAAGTTTTCTCCTGCTGCATCTTTTACTGTTACTGTTTTACTTGGTCTTGATAAGGTATATGCTGCCGCTGCCCAACCGTGACAATAACCCATCCAGCGTTCTACAGAGCCATTTCTTTCATAGTAAGATTGGCCGACATTCCAATTCTTATTTGCTAAGGTAGATTGATTGTCTCCCATCAGTAAGTCATACTTTTCTGCAGGCGATAAATCTCTTTTTGCATAACCTACATAGTCTTCTACTGGTTTAGTTATTTTTGAAAAATCAGCATACTCTTGCCAATTCTGTGGTGATGTTTGCCTTAAATCACTGTCTGCATAGCGATATGCTAATCCACCAGAATAAATAGGCCAATATGAATCAGACCAAGGTTGAACAGGTAAACGATGTCGCCGAGGAATTTGTTGATCTATTTCATATATATTATTTAGATAAGTATTTGGATTGTCGATCACATACTTAGGATTATCATTACTTTGTATACTCGAAAATCCTGTTCTAGGCATTTTTTGTATCAATTCTTGACGATACTTATCTTTGATTTCAATGAAATGACCTGACGCTATCTCATCATCAGTAAACCATGTAGATGGTTGGCTATGTGTCGGCAGTATCTCCATAACCTCTTTAGGGTTTTGATGAAACGCTTGCATAAAATCATATATGTCTTGTGATCTTGTTTCGGCGACGACAGGTTGACTGCTTGCTATTATTAATGCACCGATAATGTGTTGTTTATTACTCAATTACTTATTTCCATATTAATGTTTGTGTATGTCAGCATTATATAAAACTAATTAAAGCTATTTTAAGTTACTTTTGTGTTTATAATTTGTTGCTGTTATGTTTAATTTCTTTTGACGAGCGGCATGTTAGTTAAATGTTACTATTAAGGCAATCAGTATTTAGTTTGATAAGCGTCATTATGTTGAATAAAAGATGAAGAGGATCTATCTTAATAGATGGCTCTACTAAAAATTCAATATAGTCGATGTTGATTTTAGTTTTTTAAATTCGTTATTACCGATTGTTTGCTTATAATAGGTGATTAAATATGATCCAGGTTTTTAATCACTGATAAGTACATAATCAAGGTGTTATATTTCTATATTCATTATGTTGCTTTAACTTATCGACATTAACATCACCTAAAATATAACAGTTTAATTCTCAGGTCTTTTTATGGTAATTGAAACTTGATGCCGTTTCGATTTTCCATAAAGAGGTGAGATACTTGTGTCCTATATATCAGCGATTATTTTTCTGGGGGACTAAGTAGTCATCATTAAATCAGTTGCTTGGCAGTTAAGGTCTATATTTATTGTTAAATGTAGTTGGGTATAACTAAGTGTAACTTATCGCCTTTAAGTGTTGTCATATTGGTTTTATGGTTACCTTTGGTTGCAAGATTGTTTTATTGGTTCGATTCAATTCAATACATATCAAAGCAGCTTAGTATGACATCTGATGACGACATATATCTGCATGCTGATGTAGGTGTATATCACCTTATGATTTAACTATTTATTCACATTTCGCATGTTGTTTTTTATGCTTAATTTTAAAAATCAATAGATTTGATAACGCTGTAGAGTTAGGTCAGTAAAGCTTTTTTTTCGTTTAATGATTACCGTGAAACATACTTTCTGCTTGCATTCAGAATCATTTAATTCGCATAATTATTGACTTTGAGCTATATCAGCCTATAGTCTTTGCCAATAAAATATTTTAGCTAAAGAGAGTGTGAAAAATGAAGAAGTCAGTGTTGTTTTTAGGGGGATTAAGCTTAGTCAGTATTTTGATGTTAGCTGGGTGTAGTAAGCCTAGCGATGTACTTGTCGTTGGTACAAATGCTTCGTTTCCTCCATTTGAATACGTAGGTGGAGTAAGTGGCGACGAAATTAATGGCTTCGATATTGATTTAGCTCGCCAGATTGCTGAGGATGCTGGTAAGACGCTTAAAATAGAAAATATGAAGTTTGATTCACTGATAGTAGCACTTAATGCAGGCAAAATTGATGTCATTGCATCTGGAATGACGATTACGCCTGATCGTCAGGCGAGTGTCAATTTTTCTGACCCATATTACGAAGCAACACAGGTTGTTTTGATGAGCAAGGAAAACAACAGTATTCATAATGTTGATGATTTAACCGGTAAGCATATTGGAGTGCAGCTTGGTTCAACTGGCGATATTATGGCGAAAAATTACAGTGAAGATGTCACTGCTTTTAATACTGGTTTCGAGGCCATTATGGAACTAAAAAATGGCAAGGTTGATTTAGTGTTATTTGACAGTGAGCCTGCGGCAAGTTTTTTGGATAAAAATCCTGAGCTTAAATTAATTAAACTTGATTTTGCTCCCGAATTTTATGGATTTGCTGTTGCTAAGGAAAAAGTTGAATTAATAAAAAGCATTAATAATACCTTGAGCACGATGAAAAGTAATGGCCAATATGAAGCGCTTGTTAACCAATATATGAAGTGAAGTAACCATGATTGATGCAATTTATACTTCATTATTTAACCCTATTGGCCAAGATGGTTTAATCGGTATATATCTTATTTTAAATGGCCTTAAGGTTACCCTCATTGTCACTTTTTTTGCCATGATCATGGGAGCTATATTAGGTGTAACTAGTACGTTGATGAAGATGTCATCGAAATGGTATTTACGTTGGCCTGCTAATCTTTATGTTAGCGTTATACGTGGTACACCAATTGTTGTACAGTTAGTGATCCTTTACTTTATCGTGCTAGCGTCCTTCGATATTGATAAAATCACCGCTGCAATTATTGCATTTGGTCTCAACAGCGGGGCTTATATCTCTGAAATTATTCGTGCGGGGATCCAAGCTGTTGATAAAGGCCAGATGGAAGCTGCACGTTCGTTAGGTCTACCTCATTGGGCAACCATGAAAGAGGTTATCTTGCCTCAAGCGATTAAAAATATCCTTCCTTCTTTAGGTAATGAGTTTATCGTATTATTAAAGGAAACTTCAGTGATTGGTTTTATTGGTGGTGTTGACTTGATGCGGGCGGGTGAAATTATTCGTAGCCGTACTTTCGAGGATAGTGTACCGCTATTTACCTGTGCATTGATTTATCTGTTACTGACATATAGCTTCACTTTCTTGCTGTCTAAATTTGAAATGAGGTTAAAGAAAAGTGATTAGAATTAATGGTTTGCATAAGAGTTTTGGTGATAACCAAGTGCTTAAAGGCATCGATGAGCATATTAATCGTGGAGAAGTCGTTAGCATAATAGGACCATCTGGTAGCGGTAAGAGCACTTTCTTACGGTGTATTAATTTGCTTGAACAACCGAGTAAAGGAGACATTCTTATCGATGGCGAATCAATTACAGCATCAAATGCATGTGTTGATAAATTAAGGCAAAAAGTGGGGATGGTATTTCAAAATTTTAATCTTTTTCCTCATAAAACAGTAAGACAAAACATTACACTTGCTCCCATAAAGCTTGGCTTGATGACCTCTAAACAAGCTGATGTAGAAGCCGAAATGTTACTTGAGCAAGTGGGATTAAAGGAGAAGGTTAACGCGTATCCTGCGAGTTTATCTGGTGGACAAAAACAGCGAGTTGCTATTGCTCGGGCTTTAGCCATGAAACCTGAACTGATGCTATTCGATGAGCCAACCTCTGCACTGGATCCTGAAATGGTGGGGGATGTACTGGATGTAATGAAGTCACTTGCTCATAAGGGGATGACAATGGTGATAGTGACTCATGAAATGGGTTTTGCAAAAGATGTGTCTGATAGAGTGATTTTTATGGATGGTGGTGTCATCGTTGAAAGCGACAAGCCAGAGTCGCTGTTTACTGTTCCCAAAGAGGCTAGAACTCAAGAGTTTTTGAGTAAAGTACTTAGATAGTATTTTTAAACCAGCTTTAGGAGGCTGAATTAGGTATGCCGAGCTGTAATAGACTTTAGGATCGTTCATTGTTCTAACATCGAGAGCAACTTTTGGCGTTTTATTTTGAGTCTATTTAGTTTCTAAAGCACTTGGTGAATGTTATTTTTTAGTGTTTTAAATATTTGTTGATGGTGTTTATTTTGTTTTTATATTGATATAGATCAACCTTTAGGGTATTTTTCATCATGTAAAAACCATTTAACAACTAACAATTAACAAGGTTTTAAAATGAAATTAACATTGCTATTGGTTGCATTATTCACATTTTTTACTGTATCAAAAGTTCAGGCAGAGACAACGTATGTCTATTGTGCTGCACCTGATGGTAGTCATTGGAATTGGCTTATCGACAGTTCAGATAATTACGTTACGGTTGAAGGCTCATGGGGAAGAGAGCGATTGTCTAATAGAAAGTATTTTAATTACTTTAGTATTTCAGAAGCGAAATATGAATCTTTAAATGCGCAATGTCCATCAGGTGAAGTGGCTCAACCTGGAGATCGTAGTTCTTCTTATTGGGAAGTTTTCAAGATTCAAAACGCTAATGGAAGTCGTATATCTAATGGTCAAAAAACGATCCTTGGTGGTAATAGTGCAGAAAATAATTTTCAATTACGAGTATGATGTTAGATCAAGTATTGATTTTGTTGGATTAAATTGCTAACAAAATATCATGTCATGTCATGTCATGTCGCTAATTTTTTATTATTAGCGGCATTTTTATAAAAGTCATCAGTAAGTTTAATTTTTAATGTGATTACCTTTGCAATATATTATTTTTTTATTGAGTTTGTAGGTGTAATCGTTCAGTGTAGTATTTTATGAGTAATCCTTTTAGGTTGTGTTTCTAACTTTGTAAGTATGATATTGTTGATGTGTTATTTTTAATATTCACATGATTGTAAATCTAATGAGTATTATAGAATATATAATTAAAACAATTATTTAAAGTTAAAAAATAAATTAAGGATAATCATGCGTAAATTATTACCATTTATATTGGTATTGCTGTCATTTACAACTACTGCAGAGATAGAAACTGTTGAAGTTAGCTCTTCTTTGAATTTTTACACTCCTATTAATATACAAGAACCTGATTTATTTTCAGAGCCTATTTTTGATATTAATAATTTATCTAATGGCTATCTTCCTTTTTATGCATTTACAACCGTATCTATACCAGACTATTTTTCATCTATAAAAAGAATTTGCATTAAAGTTGAACATAATATAAACGATAATATAGATTACCAAGACAAATCAGGTGTTAAAATATTTACATATCGAACTGATCAATTAGGTAATAAAACATTGAATACCGCTATTGGTAGTCGAGAAAATTTACAGAAAATAAATACTCATTGTTTGGATGAATCATCATGGATTTATAGCCATATTCTCACAGATAGATCGATAAATTTTACTCCTTATACCAATAACACTATGGCTATAGCGAATGTATCTTTACTGATAACAGGCGATATATCTAAGCCAATAGCGAGTACTGAGCAGGTTGTGACTGATTACTTTAATAGCTTACAAACAACAGGTTTTAATGGCTCAGCCATTTTTTTTCACCCTGATACGTTAGAGGATTTTAAAGACAGTATAATGGCGTTGTTTGAAAATGGATCAAGTTTCTCTGTGCTTAGAATGATGACATTTGGTATGGATGTTCCTCTTGATGTGATTAATACATTATCACCTGAAGATTTTATGAATAGATTTTTAAATATTATAAAAAACACCTCTGGTTCTAATACATTAATAATGAAAAGTTTTCATTATCTTGGAGAAATTGATGATCAAGATAAACGTTATGCATTAGTAAAAATAGCAAGTGTTGTTAATCGGATTGAAATTACGAGAGTGGAGGTCGTACCATTAATTTTATATGAAAATCAATGGAAGCTAGATCTGACTGCCCAGTTAGATGCAATCGTACAAACAAATATAGCTTCTTCTAATTTATAAAGATATATTGGTTATTATGGATATTTAATGTAATGTAAATTAGCGGATTTATTTTATGTTAGCGTTGAATCGATAACAGGAATAATTATAGAGTATAATATTGATAGCTTAATTATTCAGCTATCAATATTGATAAATTTAAGTTGTACCATAAGTCAGTTTTCGGTGTAACACTCTTGTTTAGATGGACACTCACTACAAGAAGCTGTAGGACATAAAGGTAGTTGCTCTGCTAAACAAAATTGTCGGTAGATAAATTTTTTCCAACGCATTTTATTGCCTATATTTTTATTGGCAAGTAATGGAAAATGTTGTCTAAATAAAGCGGAGATCATTTTTCTATTTTTAAATCCCATATCACTATATAGGTGTGTTTTTCCACAGCAAGCGATGATAATTTTATGGGCCCACCACTTAGCTTGTTGATCATTTTCAGTAGCATATTGTATTAGTAGCTCAGTCAGATCTTCATAAAATTCTAATGGCCTAGGATTAATCACAATGAGCTGACTAAATTGATGAATTTCAGCTATTGCATTCATCAGTGTTTTATTTTTCCAGTAGCTACTAACGTGTCTCAATGTATCGAGTAAGGTGTCCTGTTTGTTCTCTAGTGTTTGATGCCAACATTTCGAGCTTAGCATCGTTATAAATTCTGATGATAGATGATTTTTTATTATATATTCATCAAATGGATCTTCTGTTAATCCTTCAAGATAAAAAATAATCGCTGCGGCTTGATCCATGTATTACTCAATAAAATATTAAAATGTCAATACAGTCATACTAATGGGATGTAACTATGATTGACAGTGATTATATATTAATGATGACCAATATAATTCAAGGAATACTTATAGTTTTTTTGTTTAAGAATAAATAATAGACATGTTCATTAAGTTTATTTTCACTTTTTATACATAAATGTTTTAAAAGCTTGTTATTTAAGCTATGAAGGTGAAAACCCCCCAAAAGTGTTATAGACATCGTTTATACAGAACGGTATGTTTCACTCGATTATAAAAGCAGAGTGCTAAAGATAATATGAAGAGGATTTTAGCTGGATAAAGTATCTTCGAATACTTTTTAGGCATTAATAAATGCTAGAATTTTATGAGTATTAACTATAAGCAAGTATACAGGTGTATGCTTATCATTCAACCATGTTGGTTTTTTATGTTATTGACTAACAAAGATAAAATGTAAAGTTATATAAGTATTAGAAGTTTTTATGATCACTTTTTATGGTATTTTCTGTGTGATCTCTCAGGAAATATATTTTAATATCTTTTATACTATTGGAGTGAAAATAGTAATATGAAATTAATACTTTTTATTATGTTCTATGTAAGTTTTGTGTGTTCAGTATCAGCTGCAACGAGAGTCGAGGTTGATAATTCACAGTATGAATACAGCGATGAAATGAGTATTAAGTCCTTATTGAGTTTGGGTGAAAATTATTCTTTCATTTCAACAGTTAAACTTGATATCAATAATGTGGAAATAAATCGTCATCAAGAATTTTATAAAAACATTCCTGTTTATGCGACGAATATCGTATCAAAAAAAGCAACAGGAGGTAATGTTGTCAGTATTTCTGGGAATTATTATCAGAATATAGAGCAGGATTTAGCAGATACTGATGCTTTTCTGTTGCCAGATGATGCGTTTGATATTGCTTTACGTCATCTAGGTATCACCGATGATATGAATGTAGCGGTTGAGAATAAACATAATCAACTTATTATTGATATTGACAGTGATCTATCTGCTTATCTAGCTTATCAAGTTAGTTTTTTTCTTGATATTGATGGTCCTAGTCGCCCGTTCTTCTCTATTAACGCCGATACTGGCAAAGTTCTAGATAGTTGGGATGGCATAGCATATATAACATCTTGTGATGTAGAAACTAAGCAAGCAGGGGGATTAAGTAAGCTTTATTCTAGAAGCTCTGCGGTATTAAATGCATTTTTTGAAGAGTCAATGAATTACTATCCTGTATTACTAGAAGCAACCCATCGCTTTGAAAATGATCGTAATGAAGCCAATCGTATTTATTATGAAAAAAGTAGGATTCGTTATGGTGTTATTTTAGACCGTTATAGTAAAGCGCATCAATGTGTTGTTAATTTGATGCAATACCAAGATTGATTCATTGCTTACTTAATGAATAGTATCATTTTCTATTCAATATTTTCACAGTTCTACGTTAAATAGTAGGGCTGTGTTATTGAGTGTTTATTTTCAATGTTGGACATTTTATCGACATAAAAAACATTAAAAATGTTGAGCTATAAATTCATCGAATAGCTTTATAAAAGTGAATAAAGGTATTTTTAGGAGGCATAGAATGAAGTATGGACGTTATATATCTGCAAATAGAAGCACCTTAATGGTTAGAGTACCTGAGTTTCGGCAAGAGAATTACAAGAAGGCTGAGTTTAGTACAGCCATGATACGCAGAGATGAATTGTGTGCTTTGGTTGGTCGTGCTGCTAACGATAAGGCTCACCAGGCTGGTCGTAAGCATATTAGACCACATAGTGATAAGACCAATGATCTACCCGTTGGTATTAGTTACTGTAGGCGGACTGTAACATTAGCTGATGGGTGTGAGGCGGTTTATGTTACTGTGGTGGCGCAAGGGAAATCGGGAACAATACCAAAGAACAAATCTTGGTCAGTTAACAAGTATGGAAAATCACAGGCTATAGAGAATGCAATTACGTGGCGTAATCGTTGAGCATTAGGGTAAAGATGGTATGAGTTAGCTGAGAGTAGATATCTAAAATACGTTAACATAAACCGAGCCATTAGACTCGGTCATGAATACTATCCAATAACCAATTATTAGTTAATGTTTTAAAGAGTTAAGATAGTCAATGTGCCATTCTTTAGGTAACTGTTCTAGAATGTTAATTTTCTTTTCTCTAAAGGTAAAGTCAGATTGCATAGCAAGATCACCAACTAAGAAACCATCAGCAAATACCATATTTGAATTTAACTTCATGGTCTTTTGTTCAGTTTGGTTACCTAACTTCAAGTTATATACTTTACCAGCAAATATTTCTTGGCTTACCACGACTAAAGTAGAGAGTCCTTTTTCTGTAAAAACTTGATCACCAACTGATAATTCACTAGCCCAAAGCATACCCTGATCTTTCGTCATGATAGGATGAGTGCGAGTAAGTAGTAAGCTATTTTGCTTATCGTCAATAATGCGGATCATTGGCTTAGATTCCTCACCAATGGACAGATCTACTACGGTAAGATCCATACCATTAGCGCGTACTTTTTCACCATAATTGATGTTTTCAATCTGTTTGGTTTCTCCATTGGCCATTCTTACTTGCGTACCTTCAGCTAGGCATGACCAGCGAAATGTTAATGGAGGAAATAGTTCTTTGTACTCGGTACTTTCGTTGGCTAATTGGTCGCTAGTGGCTACAGTACGGATAGTGTAGGTCAATGGAATAGTAGGGTAGACCTTTGCATTCACTGTGATCTGTAAATACCAGTTAACTTCGGCTAAGTTGCCATAAAGTTGTTCACTCTTAAACCAAGCTAATTCTTGAGGAATATCCCAAGTTATTAAGGTGCTGTCTCCTGGAGATTCACTGACTTCGAGACGAGAAGTAAAGGTTTTTTCACCGCGACCATCATCCCAAACTAGCTCACCAGTTCCACCAGTAATACCTACATTACCGCCATTTTGATCAGCGCCTGACTTTGCTGCACTCAGTTTGATATATGTCCCAGCAGCAACAATATCTTCTTTATTAATTTTATAAGGAAGTCTCACAGCGCCTTTAAAAGGTACTTTCATGTAATTTTGGCCAAAAACACTATAATCACAATCAGAGTGATTTCTTGATAAGCATACTTGTACTACATCATCTAAGTTTTTATCTTTTGGGGCATCGATAACAAAATCATAGTCAATTCCCCTCTTTAGTAGCATTTTGTGTGATATAAAATGATATTTCGTTACGCCATTAATTTCTGTTTTTTCCAGTGAATTAACGGTAACCACCTTAGGCTCATTAGGTAGATCACCTGATGTTGTTGCGACGACCTGAGCACCTTCATTATACTCTTCAGCGGTTCCAATAGGGGTCAATTGAACTGAATTATTTTCATCAAAGACTGAGACATCTAAGAAGGTAAAATTACTCCCACCATGAACGGTAGAAAATGCCGAGACAAAAAATTTACCCTGATCTTTTTCAATTTTGAAGGTGGCAATTAAGTGATCTTGATTTTTAAAACCACCTAGAATTTCAAATACATCAGGTTGAGATAGTGATTTAGAAATATGTTCTTGGCGTGTATTCTCAAGCACTCTGAAAAAATGAGGAGATTCAATCGCATTTTTGCCTGTTTGTTTGAATCTAGCTAATAAAAAAGCATATTGCTCGGGATCTGACAAGTCAATTTCAAAAGCACCTGTTGGGCTCTTATCAGCGATATCTTGCATATATTTATTAAGATTAACGTTAGAATATTGTTCTTGGGCAGCAACATTTGATACCCATGATAACAATAAAAAAATTGACGATAATACACTTAAAAAAACAGTGTGTATATTACCTTTCGTATTCATTGTAATCGCTCCTTTGTATTAAAAGAATGTAGTAAATGGAAATAAAGTTATTTTACAATATCAACATCCAGACTACTTGAATAAGGCAGGTGAAATTAATTGGATTTCAACAATTCAGAAGAATGCAGTTCTATTTTTATATTAAAAACATTGACTTGTCAATAGTTATTAAACGAATCGTAGAGTGATTTATAGGTATTAAATAAAGAGTTTTAACTCTTTATCATTACTTTTTTATATTAATGTGTATAACGTTAACTGATTCTTACTGAGTAACATGATGTTGGGAGCTAAATTTAGCATTAATATTTAATTAAGCTAGTTATAATTATTTAAAATTTAATAATGTACATTACGATATTAACTATTTATGTCGGATTTTATGTTTAGGTATTTATTGGAAAATTAACACCTATATTTTATTGCATTTTGTGAGTTGCTAAGCACAATATGAAAGACAGTCCATAAGTATGATGGACAAGTTTTATACAGAACGATATATTAACCATTTATAAAGTAAGGTTATATGAACATTTATGGTAGCGACACCCAAGGCGGTAGCCAGTCTGAGGCTCTTGGTATAACAGAGTAAGGCAATAAAAATATCGATGGGTAATTTTTGTTTTCACGACTTGAATCCAAAGATTTTGCATGAATTGTCTTAGGTAATAAAAATCTTTTATCTTGATATAAGGTATTCGAAATATGGACGTCACTATGCTTACAAGACTAAATAATGACCATAAAAATATCGTGAATTTACTTCATATTTTAGAGGTGAAATATGAGAAATTAAAGAATGGTGAAGCTGTCAGCTATACCCTAATTAGGGATATTATTGAGTATATGAAAACTTATGCAGAGAATAGCCACGATCCTTTAGAAGACATTATTGATAGTTACTACACTGCAACATATCCATATGAAAAATATAGTAAAGAGTTAGCCATAGATCACCAGAAATTGATTGACTCTACATCCTCTTTGATGACGAAATTGAACCTAATTTTAAATGATGCAGTTGTGTCTAGAGAGCGTTTAGCCATTGATCTTAAATTATATGTAACTGAGCAGAAAAAACATATACTTTATGAGAATAGTATTATTTTCCCTATGTGGTCTACAATGACTGATAAAGACTGGCAGAATATACAACAACAGTGCTCGTTTAAGTTGATTGATGATCCTCTATTTAACAGTGATGATAGCTTGTTCGAAGAATTAAGAGAATATATAACAGAGAGTAAAGATGCGCTTAGTGCTGCTTAGGGAATATTCACTGTGTGATCAGTAAGAATATTCAACACTATTGTCACTAGCAACTAGCTAACTGGTTGCTAGTGATGTCTGTGTTAATCGGTAAATCCTGACTAGAGTTCCTACTTTCCCTCTGTGTCATAATAGTTTTCATTTCTTTGACTATGATAATGTTACCGTAAATATCAGTAGTATCACTATTTTTACATCGATAGCCATATTAATTAGATGTTGATAATTATAACTGATTTCGAGTGATAATCGATCTGGTATTGCTCTATTTATACTCAAATATACCGTTCTACATATAGAGTAAAGAGTGTTTATTGAATATTCTGTATCTAATTCATACACTCATGCTTTGCCCTCACCTTGTGTTAATGCCACTTCTTCCAATAATGGCTAGTATCCTACTGTTTAATTGGAGAGTTTTGTTTAATTATAATTCATCGGAATGAATTATAATTACGACTTTAGGTTTGATTTCTAGTGCTATTATCATTACCTTACTGAGGCGATATAAAAATATGAAAAAATAATGTAATACAAAATAATTATGGAAAATAACAAAAGTTATGTGGTCGACTACTGCTTGACTAAAATAAGGGAAGAAATGTTACTCAAAAAACGCTTTATAATGGGAGCTGTGGCGGCAGCTTGTATGATGACACAGACAGTTAATGCTGAAACCTTGTTATTACAACAGCCGAGTATTGCCAAAGATAAACTGGCATTTGTTTATGCCGGTGATATTTATGTCGCAGATCAGCAAGGTCAGCAAGTTGAACGCATTACCTCGCATGCGGCGAGTGAGTATAGCCCGCATTTGTCACCTGATGGTAAATGGCTCGCGTTTACTGCGGGTTATTCCGCATTTAATTGCATTAGGGATATATGTGATGAATAAATTTGCTATCTCTACTTTAATGGCAACAGTATTATTATCTGCCTGTGGTAGCTCCGACGACAAAAAAACAACGCAAACAACGAAAGTAGACAAGGTTTCAGCATCAGTATTTAGTCACTATAAAGGTGTTTGGGAACGTAGAGGCACTGGTGATCTCTGGACGTTTGATGATGAAAAATTCACCCGCTACTCCTTTAATAGCTTTGGCTGTATTAAAGATACGGAAGTAGATTTAAGTGATATAGAAGGGTTTATAAAGTATTTATCGATTAACCATGATAAAACTCAAATGACCCTAGACAGTTTGGCGTCAAGCAAAGCATCTTATAAGGCGATAGCTAAGCTACCTGAAAGTTGTAAATCCGTGAACTTATTAACACAGACTGATTTGCCAACGAACTTCGAATTTCTCTGGCATAGCATCAATGATTATTACGCCTTCTTTGCATTACGTGATATTGACTGGCAAGGTGTTTATGACGAATATCGTCCACAAATAACTTCGACGACAACAAAGGATGAATTTTTTGAAATCGTGGATGATATGTTTAGTGAGTTTGGTGATACGCATTTGTCCTTGTCTGATGGCGAAGAACTTGAGGTCAGGGGGAGCAAAGTTATTGAATTCGTACGCAGTGTTACTGTTGATGCAAACGAGGACTTTGGTAAAGCGCTGGATGAATTAGAAAGGTATAACGATCAAGTTATTCTGTCGTTATTGCAAGATAGTCAACTACACCGTTACCAAAACAATAATGCCATTCGATGGGGTAAGCTGTCAGATAATATCGGCTACATTCGTATTGTTCGAGAAGCTTCTATGAATCCTGTAGGTGAAGAGGCGGATAACTTTTTAGAGCAATTAGCACTTACTGAACAAGATCTAGAGGATACTGATACGATTATGCAGGCGGCCTTATCTGGCATGGATAATACTGATGCACTCATTATTGACTTAAGATTTAATTTCGGTGGGTTTGATAATGTATCCCTTAAAATTGCAAGTTACTTCAATGATCTAGCGCAAGCTATTGGCAGCAAAAGCATCAAAAATAACAATTTTGAAAGTAATGATTATGTACTCAATCTTGCTAAGTCTCCTATCGATGCTTATACCAAGCCTGTTTATGTGATCACTGGGCGCGCTACTATTAGTGCTGGTGAAACCTTATCTATGGCATTGAAAGCATTACCACAAGTAACGTTAATTGGCGAAGCTACTAATGGTAGCGTGTCAGACGCTCTTGAGCATTCTTTACCTAATGGCTGGCAACTGACCTTAAGTAATGAAGTCTATACCGACAGCGAAGGCACAAAGGTAGAAAGTATTGGTGTAACGCCTGATGTGGAAATGTCGGTTTATGGGTTAGCAGATGTAGTGTACGGCTCTGATACACCTATTGATTATGTTCTGCAAACCGTTGGCGCACCATCTCATACCATACCAAGTAAAATTGAGGTTGATGCAGCCTTTGAACAATATTTTAAACCGACCAAGATCCCAGGCATTGCCGTTGCCGTTATTAAAGACGATCGTATTGTTTATCAACAAGCGTATGGTTTTGCTAATATAGCGCAAGAGATTGCCGTTACTATGGATACGCCTTTTAACATAGCATCAATAAGTAAAACGATTTTAGCCACCGGTATTATGCAAAAAGTTGAAAAAGGAGAAATAAGCTTAATGGATGAATTGACGGAAATGAATTTATCATTTGATCCTAATAATCCATTAAATCAAAATGACGGAATTACCTTGCGCCATTTAGTGACTCATACCTCAGGGATTCGAGACAGTGAAGGGTATTATTGTAGTTACTTTGTTCATGAAAGTGGAGTGTCTTTATCTCAGCTTTTTATTGGAGAAGGTTGCCCCGAGAATACAACAACTGATCCCACTATCTTTTTTGCCAATGACTATTTTAATAAAAATGGCCGTTATGTGATGGACGGCGTACATGGCGATGATGAAAAAGGTTTGCCTGATACGACATTTTTGTATAGCAATATTGCTAGTGGGCTTGCGGGCTATGCGGTTGAGCAGAAGTTGAATATTGATTTTGCCGATGCGATGAAGCAAAGCATCTTTATGCCGTTAAATATGAACAATACCGCGTGGCGATATAGTCAATTAAGTGCAACTAATCCTAAAGCAGTGCAATATACACTTGATGAAGATTTAGAGCCAATCGAATTGCCAGAGTATAGCTATCCGACGGTTTACGAGGGTGATTTAAATGCCAGTGCTAATGATTTAGCTAAGTTTTTAATCACCATTATTAATGGTGGAGAATATCAAGGTAACCGTATATTGAATCAAGCTAGCGTTGATACAATGTTATCGTCTCAAACCGACGTACCGAGTGATGGAGACGTTCAAGGAGTATTTTGGGTTTGGAACGGGGCATTTGTAGGACACAATGGCGATGATCCGGGAGCCAGCGCAAGAATGCAATACAATAGCACGACTAACACCGGTATTGTTGTTCTAATGAATGGTGAAGATTCTTCTTTAGGTAAGGGAGAGGTTGAAGGGCAATTGTTACCGTTAATGTCTATGCTTTATCGTTATGGCTTAGGACAATAATTGAATTTATAAAAAGTTGAAATAATGCCAGATTATTTCTCTGGCATTATAATTGTTAATTTAATCCTTGCCGCTCTTATTATCCAGATGGGGTAAAACGAGTTGCATAAGATAGCCTCCATTGCATTACTTTCCCTCTTAAACAAGACATCTCACAGCATTAGCGACTTTGAATATAAGGTTGAGTTGCTCATTTGGTTTTATTGATAAGTCTTAGTCATTACAATAAAAAATTGCCTAACAGAAGTAATAAAATTAACATGGCATGAAAATAAGATGCGTTAATCTTGACTTAACACCAATCAAGTATGGAATCACAGCGTCAGGTAACCGATTGTTCTTGACCAAAATAAGGGAAGATATGTTGTTCAATAAGAGCTTTATAATGAGTGCAGTGGCAGCAGCCAGTATGATGACCGCGACAGTCAATGCTGAAACCTTGTTATTACAACAGCCGAGTATTGCCAAAGATAAATTGGCATTCGTTTATGCTGGTGATATTTATGTCGCAGATCAGCAAGGTCAACACGTTAAGCGAATGACCTCCCATGCCGCGAGCGAGTACAGCCCGCACCTGTCGCCTGATGGTAAATGGCTCGCGTTTACTGCGGGTTATGAGGGCAATCAAGATGTTTATATTATGGCCAGCGAAGGTGGGCAACCACGTCGTTTAACTTGGCATCCTGGTATTGATGCAGTCAAAGGCTGGTCGCCAGACGGTAAACATGTACTATTTACATCATTTCGAGATATTGCTCACAATCGAACTGGCCAATTATTCGAAGTGTCCACTGAAGGTGGTATGCCCAATAAGATCATGCAAGCGGTAGTCTTTGATGGTGAGTTATCATCCGACGGAGTCAAACTTGCCTATAACCCCGAGCGACTCGCTCACGGTGGTAAAAATGGTTGGCGTAATCATCGCGGTGGTACCACTCCTCCCATCTGGATTTATGATTTAACACAAAATAGCTATCTCGAAATTCCCCACGGCAATTTTACCGACAGCTCACCTATGTGGGTGGGCGATGATGTGTACTTTATTTCTGATCGTGACAAACATAAGAATATTTATCGTTATAAAAACGATCAAGTAGAACAAGTCACTCATTTTACGGATTGGGATATTGCTAATGCAGATGCTGACGGCACGACCATTGTGTTTGAAAAAGGCGGAGCCCTGTATACGTTAAATACATTATCTGGTGCAACGAAAGCATTAAGTATTACGATTCAATCAGACTTACCACAGCGTCGGATTCAGTGGAAAGACGCGATGACGGCATTAACCAGTAGTCAAATGTCAACCTCGGGAAAACGGGTATTATTAAGTGCTCGTGGTGATATTTATAGCGTGCCAGTTAAGGATGGCAGTACATATAATTTAACCAATAATGCCGCGGCTCATGAGCGTGATGGATTATGGTCGCCAAAAGGTGAGCAACTTGCTTATATCACCGATAGAGAGGGTCGTTATAAGCTAGCACTGGCCGATCAATATGGCAAAGTGACTAAAACGGTCAATTTAGGCAAAGACACTGCTGATTTCTTTTTGTTTGAATGGCTTAAAGACGGTCAACATATTGTTTATGGAGACTCTGCTGGAGGCTTATGGCTATTAAATCTTGGTTCTGGTAAGAGTGAATTAGTCAGCAAAAGCTTTGCTGTGAATGCAGATAATGTTGCTGGTTCTGCTGATGGTGAATGGCTGGCTTACACTAAAATAAATGCGAATTATTTTAGTGATTTATATTTGTATAATATTAAGTTGGCTAAACATTACAAAATTACCGATGGCATGAGTGATAATGCAGAACCTGTATTTAGTGCTGATGGTCAATACTTGTACTTTGCCTCTTCTACTAATCATGGCCCTTCAGCGTTTGGTCTTGATCTTTCGAGCCAAGAAAAGCCTCGTCGTTATGGTTTATATGCACTTGTACTGCAACAAGATGGCAAATCACCATTAATGCCTAAGTTGGCAGATGAAATGGCCAATAACGACGATGATAAAAAAGAAAAAGAGGACAAAGACACTGCAATCCCAAGCATTAATCTCGATAATATCCAGCAGCGTATTGTTGCGCTACCGGTAGCGCAGCGTAATTATTGGAACTTAACCACGGCAGACGATAATAATCTGTATTTTATCGAAGGTGTCCAAGTGGGGGCGAGTGTTGAAGTGAACGGTCAACCACTAGATACATCCGATTTAAAGCGTTATAACTTCAACGATCGCAAAGTTGAAAATGTGGCTACCGACATCAATGCTGTGACGGTTTCAGCCGATGGTAAGCAATTATTATTGGTGGGTGAAGGCAACGTACTTTCTACTGCTGCTGTGGCCGAAACCATTAAAGCTGAAATACTGAATACTGATGATGTTAAAGCGTTAATCGATCCCGTTAAAGAATGGGGACAAATATTTGATGAAGCATGGCGTAATGAACGTGATTATTTTTATGACGCCAATATGCATGGTTTAGATTGGCAGAGTATTTATAACAAATATCAGCCTTTACTTAAGCATGTTGGTCGCCGTGAAGATTTAAGTATGTTGATGCGTGAAATGATTTCTGAAATGCAAGTGGGTCATAACTACATTGTTGGTGGTGATATTCACCAAGAAAAAACCGTTAGTGTGGGTTTACTCGGCGCTGATATAAGGCTTGAAAATGGTCTGTACCGCATAAATAAAATCTATACTGGTGAGTTATGGAATCCGCATTTAAAGGCCCCGCTGGCGGTACCTGGCATTAATGTGAATGAAGGGGATTATATTTTAGCGGTAGATGGTGAGACGGCGAATGATAAAGTCAATTTATTTTCATTATTCGTAGGTAAAGCCAATAAACAGGTACGATTAACCGTTAGCAAAGAGGGGACAGTGGAAGATAGTCGCACTATAGTGGTTGAGCCTATTGGATCAGAGTTTGGATTACGGCATTGGAATTGGGTTGAAAATAATCGTAAATATGTTGAAAAAGCCTCTAAGGGTAAGATTGGCTATGTGTATTTACCCAATACCACAACCGCTGGCTATTCTTCTTTTAACCGGATGTTTTTTGCTCAAATTGATAAGCAAGGCATTATTTTAGATGAACGCAGTAATGGTGGTGGTCAAGCTGCTAATTATATTACGGATGTATTGAGCCGTGAGTATTTATCAGGTTGGAAATACCGTTCCGATGAGATGATGTTCAGCACTCCAGCTGGCGCAATACATGGCCCTAAAGTGATGATCGTTGATCAAGACGCGGGGTCGGGTGGTGATTTCTTACCTTACGCCTTTAAACGGTTAAAATTAGGCTCTTTAGTGGGTAAGACGACCTGGGGAGGCTTAATTGGTATTTATGCTAATCGAGCATTTGTTGATGGGGGGCAGGTAACAGTGCCTAACTTTCGTTTTTTCACTCCTGATTTACAATGGCGTGTTGAAAATGAAGGTGTATCACCTGATATTGAGGTTGAACTGGATCCTGTTGCAGTCAATCAAGGTAAAGATCCACAGTTAGATCGTTCAATTGTTGAAGTACAAAACCAACTTAAAGACTATCAGCCTGTGGTACATCAAGATGCACCAGCTTATCCGACCGAACTTGGTAAGTGAGTTGAACTGAATATTTTTTGTGAGTGATTATTAGCTAACAGCCTATGCGAACGACCTTTTTTACTGGTTGGACGCATAGGTTTTACTGTGTAAACAATATGGTTATCTGCGTTTTTTTCATATAAATCCCAGCATTTTTATTTGAATTACCAATGGTTTTTCTATGAGTATAAATTTTTTAGAGTGCCAAGTACCTTAAAAAAATCGAAGATGATGCTCTGGTCGCTGTTTTCGAAGATCTCTATGGTAATTTGTGGGATTTATTACAGTTAACCAAAGAGAATAAAGGGAGCAAAAAGATAGTATAGCCACCACCTCTTTTGTTTTGTCGAAGGAGCAAAGAATGCTTTGAACGATAACATACCAGTGAAGAAACAAGATAAAGTAACCCGTGCTTTCATCTTGTTAGCTCCTCAGTTTACACTAACACTTTTTTGAGCACTCGTTGCCAGTTTTTCCCGAGGAATCTATCTCTGTCGGTGGATTTGTAGCGCGCCTTAGCGAGCGCATCGTCAATGCGGCTCATGCGGTCGATAGTGTTGAGTTCGGGGATCACGGCATGGGTCGGTTCATGGTCAAATCCTAATACATTTTTTGCGGCTAAACTGTGCCACCAAAGCAAATATTCTTTGATACCTTCAGCATTATTGTTACTCAATGCAAGTAAGTTTTCTTGGCCACGCAGTGGGTAGTCGTTAGCGATGGCTGCGCAATCGACGCCGCCGATGTGGGCGACTTTGCTAAGTTGTTTAATATAATCTTCAATTGTCGGTACAGGGTTATTTGTCAGCCAAAAACTCATCATAAACACCCCAAAGACACCGCCGCTGTCACCTATGGCGCGGATGACTTCATCGGGTGAGCAACGGGCATTATTAACGATAGAGCGAGCAGCGCCGTGGCTTTGTATGATAGGGCTAGTACTTGCTTTGACTGTGTCGAGTGCTGTCTGAGGGCTTGAATGGCTCACATCAATGAGCATATTGCGCTGATTAAGTGCTGCGATCAGTTTATGACCTAAACCCATTAATGGCTTATTTAAGCTTTTATGACCGTCATTATCTAATGCACCTCCGGCAAATCGATTGCCGTAATGGTGGGTCAATTGCAGTACTCGCAAACCTTGTTGGTGAAATTGATCAAGATGTGACCATGAGTTGCCATCACTATCAGCTTCTATGCAATCAGCCCCTTGAATTTGGAAGTATACTGCGGTGCGGGCTTGTTCTACAGCCTGCGCGATGTCTTGGCCATTTCCGCCTGGCATTAATATGCTTGGATTGGCGTTAACGATGTTGTTCGCTTTTTTTATACTGGCCATACACGCGTCGAAAGTACGCTTGTAATTTATGGTGCCGTCAGTTTGTTCGATGGTTTCAATGGCTGAAATATCGCAAAGGTAGGCATCAAGTTTTGAGGCTCGAATATCTGTTAGGTTGTTAGGAAGAAAGGAAAGTCCATCAATATAAAGACGTTTATTGGTGACTGCTAATGCCTGTGACAATCCTAGTGGGCCTAATAATGAGGTGGCGGCTAATCCTTTTAATAGGTGACGCCGAGTGCGATCACAAGCTTTATTGGTCATAGTGTTTCCCTTAGTGCCTGCATCAGTGTTTAGGTTAGATTTGAAATAATAGTGTTTATCATCAATTAGTTCATGGTACAGGCATGCTTAGTTTTCACAACCTTTACTTCAAATTAGATTTAGATCAATTTATTCATCAAAAATGTAAAGTTAAGTCACATCTCAACATACAGTTTCAGCATTTTAACCTTGCTTGAGTATAATATTGTCAAATTATTTATGATTAATATTCTGAATAAAATGAATTAATTAAAGAGCAATAACAATGACTATTGGTATCAGAAAACGAAAGGGGTCGGTGGGCGAGGACAAGTGCTGCTTTTTAATGATCGTAACCTATTTATTTTGAGAAAGGACAGTAAAGTGGTATTAAAGTGGTTAACAAGACTGCTTGTTAACATGGCTACAATCGGCATTGTATTAATTTTTTGTACAATTAAGAGTGGCATATCCAGAGAACATGAAGCTCTAGACAAGAATAAGATAGATCATCTCGATGCAGCAATATTAAGCTTGAGGAGGGATATCACATCTAAAGAGGAGGCAATAAGTGAGTATGATGACAGGTTTGAGCGGTATGAAGATTTAGGAAATGACGGGGCTGCAAATTCAGAATTAGGAAAAAAGCAACAAGCACAGCGAGAGAGAGATGCCCTGAAAGACTTGTTGCTGGAACGCCAAGATCAAAAAATACCTAACATATTAATGGTGCAATTATCAGGTGGTAGACGGCACATCTTTTTCGCGTGTTGAAGTGATGCCTGATATTTCGCCGGGAAATAAGGATGCCATGTTGCAGTTTTTTACATCATTGAATTTTGAGAACAATAGAGTTGACACTATTAATGATGTAAAAAGTCGTCATACAGAACAAGTATTTGATGATATTTTATTTACGTTACAACGCTTTATCAATCACCAAGTTTGGACTTTGGACATTATCTATCATTATGGAAGAGAACCTCGTCCTGTCCACAATATATTTGATAGCTATACTATTTTATCTATCGCATCTTTTCAGTCTATGGGGCCTTTTGAAACTCTATATTCACAAAAAAATAAGCCAGATATTTTTAGAGTATTGTCGACCGAGGCCATTTTTTCTAAAGCGATATTTAACCATGCTTATCAAGATTATGACGCAGACAGTAAACTGAATAAAAGAGAATCTCAACCCTATTTTAGTGCATTTTTACAAGTAGATAGTGACTTAAATCGTTTCAATTTAGATGAGTTAGTCACAGCTTACGAAATCTCCGCTTTCTTCAATGACAATCAAGGGGAAGGATATGTTGATTTTAATGCATTTGTAGCACTGTCTTATTTATATGAGAAATTCCCTTTTGAGCTAATTTACTCAAAAACTGAGCAAGAGATCGGCATTGAGAGAAACTTAGTGAGATATTTTGAAGGGCTCAAGGCTTCATCAATGAGCATTGGCATGCAATTATCGGCAACAGATACCTTAGCTGTGACAGGGAGCCATGTGGAAGTGTCTCTCATGGCGTTGATTAAAGGTGATATTCCTGCATTTATCATCGATAGAATCGAACAGCCTCATGGTCTAAGTCATGAAATATGGGAGGCAATGTTAACGGGTGAATTGTATACAAATATACAAGAAGAATATCGGCTTCAGACTCAAAGAATAAAAGAAATTGATGAATACATTAAAGAAACGGAAGACATAATAAAGAATATAAAATCTCCAGAAGAATACATTCGTAACCAGATAACAAGGTACTCGTCATTAAATCCTGAGCAAACTTTCAGTGTGTCGATTATTAATCGTCCACCTGATAGGCTGAGAGGAAACATAAAGGAACGAAATAAATTTATACAAGTTCATCCGCCGACGGTCAAGAATTTCACTGTTTATGACATCATTACGGGAAGGGCAGAGCATGAGCTAAGTCGATACAGGCTAACAGATTTATTGATTGACTGGGAGGATAATTCAGATCTTGCCTATATTACTCAATATCGCGATTGGATAATTAATGGCTACTCTGATTATATTGATAGCATTGATGCTGACAGAATTGATCATTACTTCACGTTACTGCAAGAGATTAGTGGGAAAGGTAAGGTTGATAAGTGCTTAACTAAAAGTTATCGAATATTTAGACTGATAATTATCCAGTATGTCTTTCACACTATTTTTTAGCGTCTCAAACGTGATAAAAGCATGGCAAGATAGCCATTCATATTTGATCTTTTTCCAGAGTATTTCAATGATATTGAGTTCGGGAGAATAAGCAGGTAAATACATAATGACAAGCCCTTTTAGTAACCATTCATAGCACTTTTCTTTAAAACGCTTAGCGCGATGAAATGAAGCATTATCAAGGTAGATAATCGTTAATTTATCAAGACGTTTAGTCGATATGAAGTGCTCAAAAGCTTCTATAACAACCTCGGTATTCACTTTACTTTCAGTGGTATGGTAAACAAGTGTTCCTTTTCTACTTAAAAAACCAAGTACATTAAGCCTCTTGCTATGAGAGTATGAAGGCATCACTAACGGCTCTCCTTTTGGAGACCAAGCGCTGGGTAAGTTTGACTTCTGGCTAAAGCCAGACTCATCAAAATAAAAGAGCTCAATTCTCCCAGCCTCTTCAGCTGTAATGAGGTCTGCTAATGTTTGCTGACAATCTAAAAAGTCTGATTCATAACGTTGATTTTTTAGGCTATGTCTGGCACGTTTATAGCTATAATTGAATTTTTTTTAATGTTCTTTTTATCGTTGATTTACTGACATTCTTGCCTGTTTCTGATGCCATTATCGCCTGAGCTCGTTTAAGTTGATAAGGCTCATCATCGACCCACTCTTTTAACTGTAAGTTTTCAGCTTCATTATAGATTTCTGGTCGTCCAGTTCGCTTACCGTCATAAAGAAAGCTGATCCCCAAATCAAACCATAGATCTATCCATCCAGATACGGTGCTGGGTTTTACCAATAATATTTGTGCAATTTGCTTGAGACTGAATCCATGATAACTACTCAATATTGCATGAGCACGCGTTCTACAGCGATGTTTAGGATGATTTTTGAATGCTTCTTCCAGCGTAGTGAACTCATGTTCTAACAGTGATCTAACTTGTTTCATATAAAAAATAATGAGTAAATTCAGTCAGTAGTTATACGTAAATCGTAATTTTGATGCAAGATTAAAAGTATAAAAAATCAGTGTTTAAATAACGTTCTAATTAGTGGTAATTTTATACTCAGGTACTTATTCATGAGCATTTAGATGAATTGAAAGAATTATTAGATCAATCGACATACACAGGTATTGAATTTGATATTGATTTTGGACTTGAAGTGATAAAGCTTAGCTGGCTGCCTTCTATAGAATTCATCTTTGAAATCTAAGCTCTGATTTTCTCAATATTGATAATATTGTGAGTTCCAAATCCATGAGTTAATGCCATATTATAACCTGTGTGCTCTATGACGTGGGCATGTTATTTACAGCTGTTGACTAGCATGAAAAAGTTGAAATTTATTGAATGTATGATCCATAATTCATTATTATACGTACAGGGTAGTCAAGAAGTTATTAACTCGATGGATAAGTAAAATGCGCGCTATTTTTTTAGGTTTACTGGTTTTATTGATTTCAGGATGTAGTAGTTTTTACCCTAATCAGTTGATTATGGGCAAGGTGTTTCCTACGGTTAGTGGTGAGACATTAGAACGAAATTTAGTCACTATCCCTAATGATTTTAACGGTAAGATGTCTCTTCTATTAATAGGCTATAAACAAGATTCACAATTTGATATCGATAGGTGGCTAATCGGGTTGGACATGACTGAAACGCGGCTAGATGTGTATGAACTACCTACTATACAGGGGGTATTTCCTCGAATGTTCAGCACCATGATTAATAATGGAATGCGATCAGGTATTCCCAAGTCTCTTTGGAAAGGTGTGATTACTATCTATGAGGATGGTGAAAAGGTTCAATTATATACTGGTAACGATAAACCTAATAATGCTAGAGTCGTTTTATTAGATGAAACAGGCACTGTATTGTATTTTTACGATAAAGGTTTTTCCTTAGCAGCGTTAAATAAACTAAGAGAAACCCTAAAATAGGGAGTATATAATCACCTTGCTTTGAATTACTGATTAATGACTTTTTAGAAAAACAGCCTCGTTTTTTACACAAGTAATTAATAATTAAGTATAAGGGCTCAGTAAATCTTGACCCTAGGCATTAACTCAATGGTCTTATTGTAGGATCAGTTTAGGATTTACATTTATGCATGAATATATATTTCTTTTACCCATTTTTATTTTTTTGTTGTTGGGTGTGATGAGTCCGGGGCCTAGCTTTATATTAGTAGCACATACGGCGATGAGAGGCTCTCGCTCAGAAGCAATAGCGGTTTCTGTCGGGATGGGGGTCGGGGCGGTCATTTTTGCGCTGATAGCATCAGTAGGTTTATTTGTTTTACTTGATAGTGCCCCTTGGCTTTATCTTGGATTAAAGGTGTTAGGCGGAGCTTACCTTTGCTTGTTAGCTGTTAGAATATGGAAGAACTCAACTGAACCTATGGTGGATAACTCTACCCAGGCTAAATCTAAGCGTGGCATAGCAAAAATGTTCCTCACCGGTTTAATTACTCAGTTAAGCAATCCCAAAACAGCGATTGTTTTTGGTAGTGCATTTGCTGCTTTCATGCCAAAAGACGTACCTGAGTATTCATATTATCTTATTAGCATCTCAGTTTTTATGATTGATTCAATTTGGTATATTTTGGTGGCGACTTTGTTGTCCACTTCAAAAGCTCAAAATACATACATAAAATTCAAAAAATACATTTGTAGAGCTTCGAGTGGATTGATGGGGGTCATGGGGATTAAATTGATCACGAGTTAATAATTTCCTATCATAAACATTAATTTACTGTTACTTATAGTGTTTGCATGCTAGGTATATTATTGGAGTTAACATGTCAGAGTATTTTGCTAAAATCAACTGGGTAAGAGGCAGTAATGAAAGTTATGTTGATAACAAATACAGCCGAGGACATGAATGGATTTTTGATGGCGGGGTAAGCGTTCAAGCTTCATCTTCGCCACATGTGGTTCCTTTACCTTATTCTGTCGAAGCTAATGTTGATCCCGAAGAAGCCTTTGTCGCATCACTATCAAGTTGCCACATGTTGTTCTTTTTATCTATTGCCGCTAAAAGACAATATATTGTTGATTCATATATAGATGATGCTATAGGGATAATGGAAAAAGACAATGATGACGTCATATCAATGACGTTAGTGACACTTAGGCCTAAAGTCAAATTCTCTGGTGATAGAAAACCAACAATAGAACAGCTTGAAAAAATGCACCATCAATCACATGAGCAGTGTTTTATCGCTAATTCAGTGAAAACTAAAATTGTGACTGAAATAGTGGTTTAATCATCATCGAAGAGTGACCTTAACTCATTTTCTAGTTTACTCTTCGTCATATTTTACATGCTATCGGACGTCTGATTACGTATTTGAATTTAATAAAGGCTGCTCTTTAATCCTATCGACAAAGAAGGATTTTAGTGCTTGCTTACTTTTGTCGTCTAATGATCGACCTTCTTTGTCTGAAACAAGAAATACATTATCAACTTGCTCACCTACGGTGGTTATTTTGGCGGAGTGAATGTTAAGTTCAAAAAGTCTAAAGCCATTACAGAAGTGACTCATAAATTGCGGGTTATCAAGTGCTGTTACGCTGATAAGTGTTCTATCTTTTTTACGAGAATATAAAAACTCTACTCTTGGTTCGCTAACGAATGAGCTGATATTACTGTTAAGTCTTTGTTTTGGTGTTTTTTTGTTGTTAAATAACACTTGTTCAAGTTTTTGTTTGATACGGGCACGTCGTCCTGAGGTTTTTATTGGCAGATGGTCATAATCTAATATTTTTAAAGATTCTACAACATATCCATCTTTAGTCTTGGAGATATTTGCTTGTTGAACAGAGATCTGTAGTGATGCTAAGGTATTAAATAGCGTCACAAACAGTCCCGGTTTGTCCTTCATGTAGACAAATAGCTCGCTGCATCCTTTAATACTACCTTCATCTAGCAAAATAAGTGCATGTTCAGCTGGATATAGAATCATGGCTTGAGAGTAACGAGCGATCTCTCTGGGTTGAGCATTACTGAAAAATGATAGTGGTAAGCGTTTCCAAAGCTGCTTTATGTTATCCGAGATTTCATTCATGTCCATCAGTTCTAAGGCTTCATTTTTGTGTTCACGGACGATCGTTCGCTGTTCTAGTACGTTTTCTAGACCATTACGCAGGGCGTAACTTATCGATATGTAAAGATCTCCGAGTAAGGTGGCCTTCCAGTCAGTCCATAGTTCATCATTTGTTGCTTTAATATCAGCAACGGTTAAACAGTATAAAGCATCAAGTCTGGTTTTAGTTCCTATGATTTTAGCGAGATTATGCACTTCTGAAGGGTCATATATATCTAATCGCTGGGAGGATAGAGATAACAATAAATGGTGTTTCACTAACCAAGTGATGACTTTAGCTTGTGAAGGTTTTAACTCATGAAATTGAGCAAATTGTAGCGCATCAACAGCGCCCAACTCACTGTGATCACCACCACGTCCTTTGCCTAAGTCATGGAATAAGGCTGCAAACAACAATGTCTCTTTATTTTCCATTACTTTGTAAATCGAATAAGCTTTTGTAAGAGAAGGATCTTCAGGTTTATTATTTAGTGAATATAAATTTTTTAGTAGCTTATGAGTATGCTCATCAACGGGGTAAACATGATACAGATCGAATTGCATCTGACCAACAATTTCGCGCCATTGTGGAAGGTATGACGCTAAGATCCCATGTTTATGCATTAAGGATAGGGCTAATCCCATGCCTTGAGGGTGGCGAAATAGGGCGACGAATTCTTTACGGCAGCGATGAAAGTCTTGCAGATCACCCAATAATCTACGCCTAACCTGTCGTATTAACCTAATTGTTAGTGGGGTAATACCATCAATGTCATTGCTGTTTTCTGCAATGTGGATAAAAAGAGCGATAAGTTGCCTACGATCAACAAAAACATCATCATGACATGCGTTAATCAGTCGATCATTTATTTCAAAATGTTCGTTTAACGGGATGGACTTCTTATCTGTTTGCGCAAGAATTTGATCTTTAAAATACTGCAATAGCATTTGATTCAGTTCGCTAATTCTCCTCATCGCACGGTATAACTGCCGCATCATTTTTTCGATAGCAATGTGACTGTTGTCTCCAAAACCCATGAGCCGTGCCACATCACTTTGTAAGCTAATCAGCAATCGGTTTTCTGCACGCTGTGCAGCTGCGTGTAATGCCCAACGTACGCGCCAGATAAAATGTTGTGACTCTAATAATTCTGAATATTCATCAGCGGTAAAGAAGCCAAATCTTCTTAAAGCGGCCATGTCTTTTGCAGCAAAATATTTACGGGTGACCCAAATTAGCGTTTGAATATCACGCATACCACCAGGGCTATTTTTTAGGTTTGGCTCTAGGCTAAAAGCACTACCTTGAGCCTTTTGGTGACGTTCATTTTGTTCACTGACTTTTGCTTTAAAGAAGTTTTCACTGTTCCAGAACGTATCCCCATAAAGTTTATCGAGCACTTGCTCAGCATGAGATTCAGAGCCGGTTAAATGGCGAATTTCAAATAATGATGTTGCTATGGTGATATCGTCTTTACAGGCTTTATTAATGTCATTTAGTGCGAAAACATGATGGCCGAGTTCTAAGCCTAAATCCCATAGTTGGGTAAAAAAGAAGCTAATTTGTGTCGATTGATGAGAACTCAGTTCTTGGGTAAATAAAACACACATATCAATGTCAGAGTGTAAATGCAATGTTTGTCGACCATACCCGCCGACGGCATTAAGAGAAATATCTTCGTTAGCGAGATCAGCACAATTCCAGAGGTGGATCAGTAAAGAGTCAAAAAAATCAGCGCGTAGCTTGACAATTTCCTTGATAGCAATATGGGTAAAATGATCATTAAGGTAGGCGTCAGCATCTTGGATGACTTTTTTATAATCTGCAATGCTCATTTTGGAATTAAATTGAGATGTTATATCAGAGGCTGACATGGGTCTCCGGTTTTTTGCTGGTTATTAAGATTTATGTGAATAAGAAAAGTCATTTTACAATGACCTAAACATAGACAAATAAGGTAAATGATCCAAGTGTAAATTACAAATCGACAACAGAATTTTTAAGTGGTTAGTCAATGAAAATACAGCAGAAACAACAGTTGAATATGCTATTTTTCAATTGTTTCTAAACTTTAAGCTAGTTACAGCGTTATAGGTCCGAATGTAAATGCGTATTCTTTTACTACTGACTGCCTTGAGCATGGATAAAGTAAAATAGTGACTTTAGCGTATTCAGAAGCCCCTCCCTATACAGATTTAATTCATTATAATACGTTCACTGATTCTGACCTCGTTGACAAAATCCTCATCGTGACTGACTAAGATGAATGCACCTTGATAAGCACTTAATGCAGCGGCGAGTATCTGTGTAGACTCAATATCTAAATGATTATCTGGTTCATCTAATAGTAATAAAGGCGAATCACTGATCTGGCTAATTATCAGCATTGATAATTTCATTTTTTCACCGCCACTTAAATGTCCCACTTGTCGATAGACAGAATCTTTCCTGAAACCAATCCTTGCAAGTAGAGTACGCGCATCACTTTCGGTCAGGTTTTTACTGCGTTTCATGAGGCTGTCTAATATTGCCCCTTCAACTTTAAGTAAGCCAAAGTGTTGATCTAGATATACCGTTTTCGTATTGTGTTTAATGACGCCACTATAGGGATTATCTTTATGATGGATTGTTTTTAATAAAGTAGATTTCCCACACCCATTGGCGCCACTTAAGTGGCATCGAGCCCCGTAGGATAAGCTAAAGGTAAGTGTTTTTTTAGTATGTTTATTAAGCCGATAATTTTCGATTGTTAGTAAGGTTTTTTTCTTCACTTGCTCAGGTGTTTGTAGATGAAAAGCTTGCGGTTGCAATATTTCTTGCATTGCTTGTAAAGCATGTAATTTATGTTGATTACGTGCTGACTGATTTTGTTGATTGGTGGCGAGTCTAGAGAGGCTTTGGCCTGCTTTATCTTTCATTGAACCCATTATGACCTTAGCTTGGCTGCCAGACTTTCTTATGCGATTACCTTGCACTTCACGTTGTTGGGACTTTTCTTTATTGGCTTGTGCTTGGCGTGCTATTTTCTTCTGTTGTGACTTTACATGAGATATTTGTCTATTCAGTGCATTAGCTTGATAACAAGAATGTGTTATATAGTCATCGTAATGCCCTTTGAATAAATCGAGTCCTAGACTTGTGAGTGAGTAAATATGATCAACATGCCTAAGTAAGTGTTTATCGTGACTTATCAAGAGTACTTTACCTTTATATTGTTGCAGCTGGCTTATTAACCAATGCTTCCCTTGAGTATCTAAGTGATTAGAAGGCTCATCAAGCAATAATATGTCGGAATTGGCTTGGAATAATTGATGCAACTGTAGCATCGCTAACTGGCCACCACTTAAAGTATGACAATAGTCATTTAAATCAACATCAATTTGAAGTGTGCGTAACGTGTGTTTTGTTTGAGTTTCTATATCCCAATCATCACCAATATCATCGAAATATTTCAGTTCACAGCGACCCTGCTCGAGAGCTCTCAATGCCAATAACTTATTGGTAATGCCTAAGAAGTCAGCAATACGTACGTCTTTTTCTAATAAATCAGCAGGCAGCTGTGAGTAATAAGCTATGTGACCTTGGCAAGTGACATGACCTTGAGTTGGAGCAAGTTTTCCGTTCAGTACTGAGATGAAGACTGACTTGCCCACTCCATTACGACCGATTAGCCCTGAGATGCCACTGTTTAAATTGAAGCATATGTTGTTAAATAGCCACTCTCCGGTATCGAGCTGGAATGACAGTTGATGTGTGATTAATGTAGGCATTAAGCCCCCTATTTTACTTAATAAAATATAAAGGGGCCGCATCTTTCTATCTTGCCAAGTTATTTGCCAACATGCTGTCACCAGTATGTTTCAGTAGCTTGGGTATGGAAAGATTGCCTAAGGCGTGACATTAGGTGCCGTTGCCGTATAAAGAGCGATAAACTCAATGTTACTGCGACAATTTGTGTCTTTTGCACATTAAGAAATGACAAAAGTAACGCCCACTAACCCCTGAATGTCCAAATGATTGATATAAATTGGATGTCAGGAAATTAGTTGTTCATTATGGCGTTAGCTCTGATTGATAAATTCAACTAATTATAATCATGAATACGGTGAGATCTCAAGAGAATCGTATTCATAGACTGAGGTATTTTGCCTACTTGAGTGATTTTATAATGGAAGGTGTGGTTTTTCCTACAGGATGGAAAGTATGAGAAGTTGTGGCGGTTAGCTAAGGGCTGCTGATACAGCTTAGGTTCAGTAAATGTCTTTATCATGAGCATAAAATTCTTTATCCTGAACGAAGACAGAAGTTAAAGGTATGAATATGGATGCGACGAAGAAGATAGAAACAATACTCGACGGTTTTGGAGAACAGATCGCTAACCTGCAGCTGCGTATTGAGTCTTTAGAGTTTGAACTGGCTAAAGCGAATAAAGCTTTGTTAGTAAATGATAATAAAGAGACTATAAAGTTGACTGAGGATGAGATTAAAATGATTTATTCTCAGTTTTAAATAAATGAGTCTAGCTAGAGTGAGTTTATTTGGCTAACGTCAACCAATCTTTCACCATTACTGTGGCTTACTTTCACTGAGCGATTTTCGTTTTTTTATGATTGCAGACTTGAGTACTGTTTAAATATACAGTATCTTAATTGGTAGAGATAACTCAGTGTAAGAAGTAAGCCATTACACTGCAACGATGAAAGCCATTAGTCAGTGAAAAAAATTATTCATATCGATATGGATTGTTATTTTGCCGCGGTAGAGATGCGTGATTTCCCCGAGTTAAGAGGCAAGCCGATTGCGGTGGGAGGACGTAGTGATCGCCGTGGTGTGATAAGCACGTGTAATTATGAGGCGCGCGCTTTTGGGGTGCGTTCGGCGATGGCTTCAGGCCATGCATTAACATTGTGCCCGCAGTTGGTATTAGTGCCTGGGCGAATGTCGGTTTATAAAAAGATATCGATTCAGATCCGTGACGTTTTTGCTCGCTATACCGATTTGATCGAACCTTTATCCTTGGACGAAGCCTATTTGGATGTGAGTGACAGTACTTTTTGTCAGGGATCGGCGACACGCATTGCTGAGGCAATACGCCAAGAGATATTCGAGCTAACAGGGCTGACGGCGTCAGCGGGGATTGCCCCGGTGAAATTTCTCGCCAAAGTGGCCTCAGATCTGAATAAACCCAATGGACAATATGTTATCACCCCAAAGATGATTAGCCCGTTTGTGCACACCTTGCCGTTGACTAAAATCCCTGGTGTTGGCAAGGTGACAGGCAAGAAGCTTGCTGATATTGATTTGATTACTTGTGGCGATTTACAGGGCTATCCGCAAAATGATTTGATTGCACGTTTTGGTAAGTTTGGCTCGATATTAATCGAGCGAGCTCAAGGTATCGATCTGCGGGAGATTATCAATCATAGAGAAAGAAAATCTGTGGGGGTCGAGACGACATTAGCGAAGGATATTTATACGTTAGCGCAATGCCGAGGCGTAATGCCGCAATTACTGCAAGAGCTTTCAATGCGCATTAATCGAAGTGCTAAAGAGAGGAAGATACATAAACAAGTGGTGAAGCTGAAGTTTAATGATTTTAAACAGACGACCATAGAACACAGAAGCGATGAAGTGTCGGTAAAACTTTTTTACGATCTGCTCACGCAAGCCTTGGCGCGTCAGCAGGGAAGAGGGATACGCTTATTGGGGGTCTCGGTAGGCTTAGCCAGTCAAGCCGATGCTCAAGAGTCCACAGAGCTAGCTGAGTCGCAAATGGACTTAGGGTTTTAGGCCAGGACTTAGCTATGAGTGAATAGATTGTAGGGTTTTAAAATAGACCTTAGGAGCTAACACCTAAGGTCTGGCAAACTTAAATTTTTTCTGGAATGCGCGCGAGAACAGCCAGTAACAGTTGATAATATTGCCCTACGGTTTCAATTAATACTTTCTCATCTGGGCTGTGTGGGTAACGTATGGTGGGGCCAATGGATACCATGTCCATTTCTGGATATGGCTTTTTGAATAGGCCGCATTCGAGACCTGCATGGATCACCATAATGACTGGCGCTTTGTTATAGATGTCATCATAGGTTTCACGCACAAGGGCCATAACAGGAGAGCTGTTGTCAGGCTTCCAACCGGGATAAGCACCGCTGAAAGAGACTTCAACGCCTGCAAGGTTAGTCAGAGCCGTTAATACACCTTCAACCTCTTCACGGCCAGAGTCGAGCAATGAACGAATTAAGCAAAGAATTTCAACACTTTCAGTTTTTGTGCTGATAACCCCCACATTCAGTGAGGTTTCGGTTACTCCTTCGACTTCATCACTCATGCGGATCACGCCATTTGGACAAGCATGAAGCAGATCGATCAACCTGTTTTGGGTGTCTTCGCTCATTACTTGAGTGGCGGCAGGGGCTTCAGTGAGCTCGAGTCGCATTTGTGGATCGGCGATGGCTAACTCTTGATTAATTAATGTTTGAAATTCAGCCATTAAGGTTTCTAGTTGAGGCACATTCTCGCCGGGTAGCATAAAGCTGACATTGGCTTCACGTGGTATCGCATTACGTAGCGATCCACCCGTTAACTGGGTTAACTCTATTGCCAATTCATCGGCGTGGTTGAATAGGAAACGGGCAAGCAGTTTATTGGCGTTACCGCGTCCAAGGTGAATGTTGACACCTGAGTGACCACCTTTTAAACCGGAAAGGGTGAGGGTATAAGTGGCGTTTGACTGCTCTGGAGATTGCCACACCATAGGCACACTGATTTGTGCATCAACGCCACCGGCGCAGCCCATGTAAATTTCACCTTCTTGCTCGGAATCGGTATTAATTAAGATTTCGGCATCTAAGTAACCTGCTTCAAGGCCAAAAGCGCCCGTCATGCCAGCTTCTTCATCTATGGTTAGCAAGACTTCAAGTGGTCCATGGGGGATATCATCTGAGCCAAGTACCGCTAATGCTGACGCCATGCCTATGCCGTTATCGGCCCCTAAGGTGGTGCCTGTTGCTTTAACCCAATCTCCCTCTATGTATGGGATGATGGGATCTTTTTCAAAATCATGGATTTTGTCTGAGTTTTTCTGGGGCACCATGTCAATATGGGCCTGCAGCACAACCACTTTACGATTTTCCATACCGGCCGTGGCTGGCTTTTTGATGATGAGATTGCCGACCTTGTCTTCAATGATATCGAGCTGTTTATCTTTAGCCCAAGCTTGAATATGTGCACTTAGGGCTTGTTCATGCTTCGAAGGATGTGGGATGGCACAAATTTGTTCAAACCACTGCCATAGGGCTTGAGGTTGTAATTGGCTTATTGCTGTCATTGGCGTTCTCCTTTTTATTATGGGGTTAGTCTATCACAGAGTGTGTTCTACTTTTTGTGACTGTTTGCACTTGATGACAACAGAAAAAATACAAGGTGTCATTGAAAGTTGCCAATGGACTGAATATCGACAAAGGGTATTGGCATTGAAGGAATTTGAGTGCATATTGAATACCAAACAACAGATAATAATCTTATATCCTCTTTTTATGATGGGGATTTAGGAAAACTTTACCAGCAGGAGAGAGGGGACATGGCTCAGGTTAATCTTATTGATGTACGCGATACAGATGCTATTTTTGAAGGCAGTGGCTGGGATGCTGTTGTGGTTGTAGCCACTGATATTACTCAAACGGGGTTGGATGAGATCACCTTGTTGGCTGAGCACGGTTCTAAAGTCGATAATCGAGTGGGGAAATCTGCCACCTTACTGTTTGCACCTGGGCTTGCGGGAGGACGTTTGATCTTGTCGCCGGTGTTAAACAGCCAAGACGATGTCGAGGATGTCAGAGTCTTTGCTGATGCTGCCAGAGCAGGAATTAAATTAGCCAGCCAGATAGGAGCTAAGCGGCCACTGTTATTGGTGGGTAAAGACAAGGACCCTAGATATGAATTTGGATGTGAGGTTGCCGCACTCGCCTGTGGTCAAGAGTTGTGGCAGGCACTTGAGGCGCGTGAAGCTAAAGGGGACAGTGCCACTTTTGAGGCGATAGGTTTATTGCATTCATCAGAGCTGAGCCAAAGTTTGAATGCCCTTGAAGCGGGGCGGGATCTGGCTAGAGATCTTTGCGGTACTGAGCCTGAGCGTATGTCAGCAGCGGCATTTACCGATCATTGTTTAGCAGCATACCAAGGCTCAGGCCTTAAAGTGGACGTGATCGAAGATAGAGACGTATTGGAGCGTGACTATCCGTTACTAAGTGCGGTAGGACGCTCATCTTTTGCTGTTGCTCGGCATCAACCACGGGTGGTTAAACTTGAATATGTTGGAGAGGGTGTAGTCGAACGTACTTACTTCTTTGCTGGCAAAGGAGTGATTTATGATACTGGCGGCGCTGATATTAAGGTGGCTGGTGGTATGGCGGGGATGAGTCGGGATAAAGGCGGCGCCGCTGCGGTAGCGGGCTTGATGAAAACCTTATCGATGCTGAAACCTAAAGGTATTCGTGTTGTCTCTGAACTCGGCTTAGTGCGTAATAGCATCGGCTGTGAAGCCTTTGTGACCGATGAGATAATTACCAGCCATGCAGGTGTACGCGTACGCATAGGTAACACGGATGCTGAAGGGCGCTTAGTGTTAGCCGATCTGTTGTCACATTTACGTATTAAGGCCGAGAAAGCGGTTAAGCCTGAACTTTTCTCTGTGGCGACATTAACCGGTCACGTCGTGCGCTGCTTTGGTGGGTATAGCGCGACGGTTGAAAACAGCGTCGCCAAGCAAGCAGGTGTGGCTGCCAATATTGCCCATCAGGGGCAAGCGTGGGGAGAGCCGATTGAACAGTCAGTACTGCGACGTGAAGATTATGCCAAAATAGTCGACCCATCGGGCGCGGCAGATATCATGTCTTCTAATAATGCACCTTCTTCAGTGACCGCTCGTGGACATCAATACCCAGCGGCTTTTTTATTGAGAGCCTCAGGTTTGAGTGATCATGGTATTCAATCGGCTAAACCTATGTGTTATACCCATATCGATATTGCTGGCAGCGCCACAGAAGGCCATCCACAATACGGTAAGCCAACTGCAACGCCGTTAGTGGGGTTATATCAGCATATGACTAACAAGTTATAATCAATTAAAGATTACATTAGTAGGTGAGCACTGACTACTCTGACTGTTTTTATTGAGACCTGCAGATTTGAGTGTTCATGTTCATTGTATCGGTGAAATATTTTTGTTCATTATACATAGGGGGAGCTCTTGGAATGTTTGATATAGCTAGGTTTCAAGCTTTTCATTGGCTTTCTTTACCATGCTTACGCGTGTTCCACCCTAAACTTACAGGCCTGTTGAATCAACCTCAACATGGGCCGCAGAGATATGATTTGGTGCTCGGTAGTTAATCTCAATAGTCTTAGCTTTTTTGCTTATACAGCTATAACTTGGTGAGGTCTGTGGCACATCCATAAGTTGAAATACAGAGTTGAATCCCTCAAGCGCTGGTAATCTTTAATTACCAGCGCTGTTTCACTAGCGACATCAGAGTAAGTGAACTGTTGTTTCAACCATAACTTGTCATAGTAGAATTATAAAATAAAAGAGTTAGAAATAAAGCGACATTATAAGCTCACATAAAATATCAGCATAGGTTAAGAGAAAACAGAACGAGAAGGTTTTTCGATAGATAATTATGAACAAGCCAGAGATATAGACAATGGAAATGGTTAAATAGGGGCAAGGATATGCGACAAGTCTGGGTCAATTCAAATTGGTTATCAAAAGATTACCGCTGGTAAGGACTCAAAAGTATGATCAAAATCAGTTCAGAAATTCATGAAACGACAACCGCTAAAATCACCCATGAAATTAGATGGTTAATAAGCTCACTACAGAGCAATCATTAACGACAGTGAGTGGTACCGGCAAGTGGAAATTATACATTGGATGTTTAGAGAAGATGAATCGAGGATTCGAAAGGGGAATGGGGCATTGGCTTTTAGTGCCATGCAAAAATAGCGCTGAGTTTATTCAAACAAGATGAAATTAAATCAGCCAGTACGTTGCGTAAAAAGAAAAGGTGGCACTAGATGATTACCACCACTCAGCTTTGTTAGAGTCAGGAATTAAAATGCGTTAGCCCTGACTAAAGTCATATTAACAGGCTTGGTCTACTTGTTATATGACAGTATATGTTACTTAATCTTGCTAGATGAGAGTGGGAAATCCCCACAGAAGTTGATTTTCAATTAATTCTTACATGAAATACATTACCCTCCCCTTTAACATTTAAGGCTTTATTTTTTAACTAAATGTGTTTTTTTCGTTTTTAATATTAATGATCTTTCAATTTAATATTTATATGTAACTTTATAAAGAGGTTCCAATGAAGCTATACGCAACAGAGCTTAATTTATCAATGATGTCCGTCACATTAATAACGGCCTTATCTTTTTCTAGCATCGCGATGGCGGCTGATTCAGACGGAGATGGAGTAGGTGACAGTATCGAAAGAATGTATGGTTGGAACCCCTATGATGAAAATTCTCCTGGTGAGGCAGATTATGATGGCGATGGTCTTACCGATTTAACTGAATTTAAAGCTTTTACCAATATATACGATGCTAATAAACCCGTTCTCAACGGTGCTTCAGATAATGATCATGATAACTTGTCCAAAGGTCTTGAAGTCTTTTTAATGGGTACCAACCCAGAAAAAGAGGATACTGATTGCGATGGCATTAATGATGACTTGGACTCTAATCCCGTCGATGAGGTTTGTGTAGCTGATGTAACTATTCGTGTTGGCTATTGGGCTAGTTATTCGATAGGAAGTACTCAACAGGTTCGTTATAATGATCAATTGGATGATCAGGCAAATTATGGCATCTTAGGCACCAACAATAAAGTGGTTGGATTTGATTTTACAAATTTACCAATAAACTTGAATACGTATACAGCAGCTCAACTGAAAGAAAACTTTGATATTATAAGTACAGGATATCAGGAAATGACAACTGCTCAAGCTACTTTGATAAAAGCATATAATGATTTGGGTGGTGTTGTTATTGTAGCTTTCGATAGTAGTAAAGGTACAGCAATTAATAAAGCTTTTGGAGGAACTGGTTCTGTATCATCAGGTTCGGTGTCTGCTAGAACCAATGCAGAGCCGACTATCAATACTGGTGTGTTTGGGGATGCAAGAAGCTCCGCTTTGTCTGGTGCTGGGACTTTTGGTCGATTAAGTATTGCAAATACACCGAATGGTTCATTAATTGTTGTGACAGAAGGATCAACTACATCAACTACATCAAAAGCAGGAGTATGGATTACAGGAAATAATCGCGATGCTATATTTATTTGGGATGAGGGTTTGTTTAGACATAGTAGTGTTACAGGTAACATAGACACAAAGCAGGAAATATTTTTACATAACCTCATGTCATACGCGATAGATAAGGTGCTCTAGACGAAACAATATATATTTAAACACCTGAATGAAAGTTTACATAAAAGCACAAACCTGAACTTATTTCAGGCTAACTATACTGGCAAGTTATTGTCTTGTCAGAAATTTTACAACCAGCTATGAGATTAAGGTGTCATTTCTGAGTTATCGGTTCCCTAATTATTCTGCAGGTTAAAATAGTAACAAATATGTTTTTTTCTAAAAATCTTTATGGATAAAAATATACTAAATAATGGCTATTAAATTACCCCGATGGCTTTATTTAGTGGCAAATCAGTCATCGAATAATAAAGTCTTTTTATAAAGCTTCATTATGGTTGCAATTAGATTGTAGGATAGATAATAAATTAGGTAGTTAAATAGAATCTGCTACAGGGTCGTTTGCTCCTGCCCTTACTATTCGCTTTATGAGCGTTAGTAAGTTAGTTCAATTATCCATTAGACCCCTATCCCATTTTGGATGTGTAGATTCAAGTCCCATGATGTTTAGTTCGCTAACCATCATGCTTGTGTAACTGCTAGCGCGGAAACTCTTCCTTCTGGAATACTTGAAATGAGTCTTTTCCTGCTTAATTTAAGTAGGTTTTTTTGTTTGAAATTATAAAAGATGAGATTTTATGGTACGTTAAGGTGCATTGTCGGTATCAATACTGAACAATTCTCCTTATTACTTATCTTCCTTTGATGTGATAAAAAAACAAGGATTCAGTTTTATGTTGGAAAGACTATTCAAACTTAAACAAAATCAAACGAACATTAAGCAGGAAGTCATAGCTGGTGTGACGACTTTCTTAAGCATGGCTTATATTATTTTTGTCAATCCCATGATGCTAGCCGATGCTGGAATGGATCATGGTGCTGTGTTTGTCGCGACCTGTTTAGCTGCTGCTATAGGTTGTTTGATCATGGGGGTAATAGCGAATTACCCCATAGCCTTGGCTCCTGGAATGGGATTAAATGCTTTTTTTACCTATACGGTCGTGGGCGAAATGGGCTATAGCTGGGAGACCGCACTGGGGGCGGTATTTCTATCTGGTGGCTGTTTCTTTATCTTGTCTTTAGTGAGAATAAGAGAATGGATAGTCAATAGTATTCCGATGTCATTACGTTTGGGAATTGGTGCTGGGATCGGTTTATTTTTGGCTTTGATTGGCTTGAAGAATGCGGGCATTGTGGTGGCAAGTTCAGCGACTTTAGTGACCATAGGCGATATCACCGCGTTTCCTGCTGTGATGTCGATGTTAGGTTTCTTCTTGATCATTGCTATGGTACACAGAGGAATGAAATCGGCAGTCATCATGAGTATTTTGGTGGTGACATTGCTCGGGATCTTGTTTGGTGACGTGCATTATCAAGGTATGGTGTCATTGCCCCCTTCAGTGTTACCTACGTTTATGCAGATGGATCTTTCAAGCGTGCTTGAGATCAGTATGCTTTCAGTAGTGTTTGCTTTTCTTTTTGTTGACTTGTTTGATACATCAGGCACTTTAGTGGCGGTAGCACAAATGGGAGGTTTTTTGGATGATAGAGGCAGGTTACCTAGATTGAATCGCGCTTTAATGGCGGACAGTACTGCGACGATTGCTGGTGCAATGCTTGGGACATCGACCACCACAAGCTATATTGAAAGTACAGCTGGGGTCAGTGCTGGTGGGCGAACTGGACTGACCGCAGTTGTTGTCGGCTGCTTGTTTCTGTTGTCCTTGTTTATTTCCCCTTTAGCTGGGACAGTTCCCGTTTATGCCACCGCTGGTACGTTATTTTATGTGGCTATTTTGATGATGTCGGGATTAGTCCATGTTGCTTGGGAAGATTTGACTGAGGCTGCGCCTGTTGTGGTGATCTGCATTTTAATGCCACTGACCTTTTCTATTGCTACTGGTATTGCGCTAGGTTTTATTTCGTATGTGATGATCAAGTTGATGAGCGGCCGTTATAAAGATCTGAGTCTAGGGATCGTGATACTTGCCGTTTTGTTTGTGGCTAAATTTATTTATGATTAACTCTGCCTCAATGTTAAAAATATGCCTCTATGTGGTCTTTTAGGCATGTATTGCGATTGTTTTGATAAAAAAAGCCTTCTTTTGCACTCCTTGCTACCATTTCGGCTCAAGATTGGGTATAACGCTAAGTTCGGCTTTATTGACTATTTTGAAAATGAACTCAAGTGAGATAGGTTACCGCCGAGTGGTGGTCAAGTTGGGAACGAGTGTGCTAACGTCCGGCAGTAAACAGCTGGATAAAGCGCATATGGTTGAGTTAGCCAGGCAGATGTCTACGTTAATGAAGGCGGGAGTTGAGGTGGTATTATGTACCTCAGGTGCTATTGCTGCTGGGCGCGATCATCTTGGTTACCCAGCGCTCACAGACACTGTAGCCAATAAACAGCTGTTGGCCGCTGTAGGGCAGAGTCAGCTCATTTTGGCTTGGTCACAGTTTTTTAGTATTTATGGGCTTCATGTTGGCCAGTTACTGTTAACTCGTGCAGATCTCCATGATCGTGAACGGTATTTAAATGCGCGAGACTCACTCAATGCGCTATTAAAAAATGGCATTATTCCTATTATCAATGAAAATGATGCCGTGGCGACTAATGAAATTAAAGTGGGCGATAATGATAATTTATCGGCACGTGCTGCGTTACTGTGTGATGCAGACTTATTGATATTACTGACAGATCAACAAGGCTTATTCGATGCCGATCCTCGTGCAAATCCACACGCAACATTGATTAAGCAAGTGATTAATATTGATGACAGTTTACGTTTACTTGCTGGGGGGGCTGTTTCTGGTTTAGGCACTGGCGGTATGGCGACTAAACTTGAAGCGGCTGATATTGCTAGACGTGCAGGTGTTGAAGTGGTGATAGCCTCTGGGCATCGCCGACAAGTGATACTCAATGCGGTGTGTAAAGAAGATGTCGGTACGCATTTTTCTGCGCTGGAAAATCCATTAGAAAGTCGAAAACAGTGGATCTTAGCGGGGCAGTCAACCAAGGGAAAACTGGTGTTAGATACGGGGGCAATTAATGCTGTCACACAAAAAGGCCGCAGTTTACTGCCTAAAGGGATCACTTCAGTTGTCGGTGAATTTGAACGGGGCACAACTTTACAACTGATTGACTGCAAAGGGTGTGAGTATGGACGTGGCATTAGTCGGTATAGCGCTGCAGATTTGAAAATAATTGCCGGAAAACACTCCAATGAGATCGAAGTTTTGTTGGGTTATAACTATGGCGATGCTGTGATACACCGTAATGACATGGTGGTGCTATGATCTAAATTCAGTGATTGGCTCATGGATAATAGCGTATTCCTTCATATTAAATGAAGACACTATTTTCTACGCCACACTGTCTAATTTAGATTTAATTATTGGCTTTTAACATTTGAGTGATGTGACGTGATTGAAAACAATGAGCTTTATCTACAGACCTTGGGCAAAAATGCCAAACAGGCAAGTTACGCTTTAGCCGCATTAACGGGCATTCAGAAGCAAGCATTATTATCGGCTATTGCGGCAAGCTTAACGGTAAAAAGCACAGAGATTTTAGCAGCTAATCTCAACGATGTGGCCCAAGCCCGTGAAAATGGCCTTAACGAAACCATGATAGACAGATTGCTATTAGATCCTTGTCGCTTAAAAGGTGTGATTAGTGATATTAATAATGTGATTAATCTTGCCGATCCAGTAGGCGCTGAATTAGAAAGCCAATTGTTAGATAATGGTCTGCGTTTATCACGTCGTCGTGTGCCATTAGGTGTGATTGGGGTTATTTATGAGGCACGGCCTAATGTGACGGTGGATATCGCAGTGCTTGCTCTGAAAACGGGCAATGCGGTTATTCTGCGTGGTGGTAAAGAGACGTTGCAATCAAATCTGGCCTTAAGTGAGGCGATACGCATTGCTGTGGTTGAACAAGGTTTGCCAGCTGACTGTGTGCAGCTCATTAATCGTCCGGATAGAGCATTAGTGTCAGGGCTAGTAAAGTTAGATAAATTTGTCGATATGATAGTGCCACGTGGTGGTCATCATCTACAACGCTTGTGTGCTGAGCAAGCGACGATTCCGGTCATTTTAGGTGGGATTGGTATTTGTCATTTGTATGCTGATAAAGACGCCAATATTGCTAAATCAATTGATGTGATCCTTAACGCCAAAGTGCAGCGCCCAACAGTATGTAATGCACTTGATACCCTGCTTGTACATGCGTCAATTATCGATACATTATTACCGCAGCTATTTTCGATACTTAATGCTCAAGGTGTGAGTGTTTATGGCTGTGAGCAGACGAAAGATATGGCTGATAAACTTGGGATGTCGATTGCGCTTGCAACCGACGACACTTACGCTCAAGAGTGGCTATCATTGACCTTAGGGATTAAAATTGTAGCCGATATCGATGCTGCTATTCGTCATATTCGCACTTATTCAAGCGGACATTCTGAAGGGATACTGACTGATAATATTCATGCATCTGCTCACTTTATCAATTTGGTAGATTCAGCAGCTGTGTACGTTAATGCAAGCACCCGTTTTACCGATGGTAGCCAATTTGGATTAGGTGCCGAAGTGGCAGTGAGCACTCAAAAGCTGCACGCTCGGGGACCGATGGGATTAGAAGCTTTAACTACTTACAAATGGATAGGACATGGAGAATACGCGGTTAGAAAATAATAGCTGAGTGTTGATTTTGTAGTAAGGGGTCTACTATTGAAGTGAGAGATGGAATTTAATGGCACAGTTGACTTTATATAAAAGGATTTTAATGGATGAAAACACGTTTTTTATGCCAGTTACTTGAAACACAATATCCTATTATTCAAGCACCAATGGCTGGTGGTATTTTGTCAGCAGATTTTATTGCTAAGGTGTGTGAATTTGGGATACTGGGCAGTATCCCATCGGGCTACTTATCGTTAGCTCAGCTTGAAGCGTCAATCGAGGCGGTTAAATCGATGACAGATAGGCCATTTCAAGTGAACCTTTTTGTTGACCATAGTGAATACCCTGAAAAAATTGATAAGCCTGTAGAGGTGATTGAGCTAGAGAAATCGTTAGGTATTTTTATTTCTCATGACTGCTCACTTCCTAAGCTGCCATCAACAAGTGACATCATTGATTTAATTATCGCTCATCAAGTAACGGCGATTAGCACCACGTTTGGTGTACTGCGAGATGAAGAGTACCAGCGTTATAAAAAGGCGGGTGGACATGTCATGGTGACGGTTAATTCATTTGCTGAAGCACATAAAATATTAAGTGCAGATCACGCTGATATGATTGTTTACCAAAATGCACTTGCCGGAGGCCACAAAGGTGGTTTTAATGATGCAGAGTATGATATTGATGCGGTGATATTAACGCTTAAAAAGGATTATCCTAAGATTCCACTGATTAAATCTGGCGGGATTGTTAATCAACAAGATATTCTTTTAGCTCTCGAACAAGGTTTTGATGGCGTACAAATAGGTACTGGTTTTTTAATGACTCAAGAAAGTAGTGCATCAGAGACCTATAAACAGGCATTATTGGGGCTTTGTGATGATAAGCAACTGATGCAAACCTCGAGTATTACGGGTCGGAAAGCAAGGGGCATTGTGAATGAGTTAGCCATGTTGGAGCTCAGTCAGTTGCCTGTTTTCCCATTACAACATTATGCGACTAAAGCGATTAGGGATCATGCAAAAAATCATGATCTGCCTCAATATCAATCACTGTGGGCAGGCTCTGGAGCGGTGAGTATCACCAGTTTACCTTTACTTGAAGATTATATGTTTTCCTTAGTTAATGGTTAATTGTCTATAAAACATTAGATTGCCATTATAGTGCTATATTTCCGCCACAATAGGTTGATATCTTCAATTGAATATTTTTTGGGAATAATTTGATGAGGTTTTGTGGTGTCTAAATGCGCAGGTTCGAGTATTTCAGTTTGTGGTGATGTTATTGGCAATATGACCATTAGTATTTTTATACTATTGGTCGGGATGAATTTAGTTTTTGCTAGTGAGTCTAATCAATCTAAAGTGATGGTTTGGTCATCAAATGTGATCAGCATAAAGGAAGTGACATCTAGACTATATCTCGTTAAGTCTTATAAAAAAGTCAAACTGTCTTCAGACAAACCTGCAATGACTTTTGATTCAAACTCGTTTATCTATATTGATAATAAGGATGCTTACCTTATCGACACGCCATGGAATGCAACTGATATGCCAGATTTAATGCGCTGGTTGAAGATGCAAAAACTGCAGCTTAAGGGAACCATTGTCACTCATTATCATCAGGATAAAGCGGGAGGTTTGGGTTATCTTGATGAAAAGGGTTTTGCAACTTATGCGTCAGAGATGACCAATCAGTTATTAATTAAGGATAAGCAGCCTCAAGCGAATCATCGCTTTTTAGGCGATAAATTAGAGCTGCTTAAAGGCAAAATAGACGCTTATTATCTCGGTTCTGGTCATAGCATGGATAACCTTGTTGTCTGGTTACCCGTAGAGAAAGTGTTAATCGGTGGCTGTTTATTGAAATCGACTAGCGCGAATAACCTTGGTTGGACTGGGAATGCGGATTTGCCCAATTGGTATCACACTATTAATAAGGTCAAAACCACATTTCCTCAAGTTGAGTTTATTTTCCCCGGACATGGCGATGGTGCAGCAGGGCTGTCAATCCTTGAGCATACCATGTCGCTGACTAAAGGGCTTGCCAGCGTCGAATGACGCTGGATTTACCCTATTTGCTAGCAATGTTTTTTTGTTAAACTATTGTTCGGTTAATAGGTGTTCTGTAAAAAAATCAATGACTCTTTCTTTTACATAGGTAACGGCTGGTGCAAGTTCTTCTCCTCGGAAAAGCATTGCGTGTTGTGTAATGAATGCTTTGGCATAAAGTGCACAGTCCACTTCAATGATCCCTAGTTTAGAAATTTTTTTCCCTATGTGGTGGGGTAAATAGGTCCATCCTTCATTACATAAGCAATCTATAAGAAAATGAATATCATCGAACTCTCTTGTTGCGTATGAGAGTGAGTGTTCTTTTAACCAATCTTCTCGGACTGTGCCTTTTAATAAAAATCTAGTGTTATCAAATAAATCTTGATGCTTTATATTTTTTTTATTGTGTAGATACGAGTCTTTTCTTGAATAAATTCCGCCATAGGAATGCCCTAAATAGCAAGCCTCCAAGCCAAATGGAGGAACTGGAGCTGCTATCTCACCAGTGATGCTAATGAGTCCAATATCTACATCATGTTTGATTATGTCAGAAGAGCACTCAGTGTTATTGTTAATGCTGTACCAATTAACTAAAACGTCTTTAAATTTACTTCTTAGTTCTTTATCTATTGCAGAGGTAAGGTTTTGTGGAAAAAAGGAGTTGGTAGCAATATTTAATGTGTTTTTTCTCTCTTTTGTTAGGCTATTACCTAAATTGTTAAGGCATTTCGCATTATATAGCAATAAGTTGGCAGCTTTGTAAAACACGAGTCCCTTTTCGCTTAAATGCAGTATTTTTCCTCTTTTATTAAATAGTTCAACATTCAGCTCTGACTCTAAATGATCGAGATGTTCCCTAAGAGTTTTACGGTCCTTTCTGATAAGTTTTGATGCAGATGTTAAGTTTTGACATTGTCCTATAGCCACAAAAGATTGTAATTGGAGAAGAGTAAATGAGTCTAATTTTTGATGCATAAAACTTCCAATATAATGACTTAAACATAAAAATTTATATCTTTTATTACTATGCCAGAGTCCTCAAACTTTGCAATAGCGCCAGTTAATCAATAATAGGGGTTTTCCCCCCATATAGAGGTGAAGACTCCCCTTGAGAATTTATGCATATTAAGTTTATCACTAGCGCAACCTGTCTTTTTAGTTAATTTAAGACAAATGAGGTTATATGACCGATAAGAACACTGACTCACAACCTTCTATCGAACAAGAAGCTAAACCTAGAGATTCAGAGGACAGTAACTCCGTTCTTTCCTATGCTGCCAATGTGGATCAAATTTTTACTGGCGAGGTGAATCCACAAACAGGGCAATATATTTTTCAAGTTTCATTGCTCAACGCTGTGGCAAACAATCAGTTAGGGCCAGAGTTAACACTTAATCTTACTTTTAATCAACAGTCTAGCGCTGATGTGGGATTTGGCCCAGGCCTGTTCCCCAATTTAACGAGTCTTGATTTAGAACATGACTTACTGACTCTTTTTTCAGGGGAAAGCATCAAATTTGATCTTTATAGCTTAGACATAGGAGAAGAAGCGTCGGTATTAGATGCTAGAGTGAGCGATTTAACCTTAATTAAAACTGGCAGCGAGCAGTTTGAAGTTCATTATAAAACCGGAGAGGTTGAGGTTTTAGAGCCCATAAAGTCAGGAGAAGACATATTTTATATTAAGGAACGTTTTTCCTCTGCAGATAAAAATCAACAAAGAAAGATAAGTTACAGTTATAACAATTACTTATATCTTGAAAAAATAAAAGATGGTAACGATATCATCTGGTTTGAGCGAAATGAGTACCCTAGCTATACCCATAAATTGTTGTTAGCTTCTGGCCGTTTAGCATTTCACATCCATGATGACGATGTGCTTAAGCTTTCTAAGCCTGACTCACCTGATGCCTCTATTATATGGTCATCGCTTGAAAGTGATGAACAGCAAGGTGTCCCATTAAGAATAGAGAAGGTTAATTATTATTACGGCAGAGTTGATGAGCTAACTTATCGTGATGAACCATTAGATATGCCTGTAGAAGGCGATGATGGTGTTGGTCTTCCCGCGGTTGAAAAAATAGAAATTAAAGACCCTCATCAAGGTGATGCAGTCCTCTCACAAACTAACTATGACTATAATCCACTCAATGATGGTCATAATCATCTTGGCGCTCAGGCCGACTCTTCATATGCAGACTATGATGCTAATTCAGATTATCTGTGTAATGTTAAAGGGGAATATTATTATGCGGTTTCGACCACAGAATTAAGCTTAGATAAGAGTGCACCTGATAGGTTAACTATTAATACCTATGATAAATATCATAACCTCATCACCAGTGAAGTCAGCAGTGGTGGCTGCGTTGAAACCACCACAACAGATTATTTTTTAGGTAACAGTGGTTATGATGTGCTTTTTAGCGATCAAGATGTGCGTTGTAACTTACCTCGAAGACAAGTTGTTAGTTACAAGGATACTGCTGGATCCCGCAGTCAAGCCATCACTTTTGAGTATGATACCTATGGCAATATGCTGTCACAGTTTGATGAGCAAACAAGTATACAAACAGATTATATCTATTATTCAGCAGAAGGTGAGCAGGGCTGCCCAGCCTACGAGTTTGTTCATTTTGCTAAGGTTGAACGTATTTGGCACCCGACTGACAGGCTGACACAGACAACTCATTATACTTATCAATTGCTAGTAGGCTCAGATAGTACAGTCTTCCCTTTGAGTGAAACCTTTGTTGAGGGCAACCAAACCATTACCTATGGCTATGACGCCGATGGTAGAATACAGGAACAAGTCATTAATTTAAATGGTCATCTTACTACATCAAGTTATCGCTATATTGTTGCTGATGAGGCTGTACAGCAAGCGGGTGTACTCACAACTTCTGGAGAGACGGGGGAATCTTTTATATCAAATCTTCATCTCGATGTATTAACTGGAGCAACCTTACACCAAGAGCGGCAGTCACTTGGGATCACTCGGATCTACTACCCCGATGGCCGTGTGCATACTGAAACCGTTGACAAAGATGGGGCTTATGAGAGCAGTAAAACCTATACTTATCAAGATAATGAACATACAGGAACAGTCACCGATGCAGCGGGTACGCAGATTTTATCTCGCTACGATGCGCTATCTCGGCCGGTTAAACGTTACCTCACGCTGCCAAGTAGCGCTTGGGATAGCATCAATGGTTTTTTAATGGAGGAGCGTCAATACAATGGTCTAGGTCAATGTACGGACGGTAGGCAATACGATGTACTTCATGCTGACGATCCTACATCGGGGGAGCAGGGGGAGCTAAGCCTAAGTGCCTCGGTGAGTTACGATGGGTGGGGTAATAAAACGATTACTTATCCAGATAGAGTGGAACAAGAAGTAGAAAGCCCAGTCACCCAAATCAGTTATCAGCGAGTGGTGGGTCAATCCTATGAAACTACACAGCTTAGTGATGATCAGCGCACTCAAACTATCACTTATTGCGATGCTGATGGAACACATTTAATCCAAGAGGTGCAACGTACTGATAGCTTTGGACGAGCTATTTATATGGCAGACAGATTTGGGGGAGAGAGCGAATTATATTATGACGCCTTTGATCGCTTGGTGCTCAAACGGTATAACGATCAGGAGGTGCGCTATGATTATTCCTTGCAAACTAGCGATGCACTCATTTCTCAAATTCGAGTGAATTTTAGGACCGTAGGCCTCCAAACCTACGATGGTTTTGGAAGGCTTATTTCAACGGGAGTCGGGGCAAGACAGTTAGGCTATGACTACCGTACTGGGGAAATGTATGCCTATCAAAGGCAATTGCCTAATGCGCAAATTCAAGCGTTAACCTATGTTCCAGCCATTCAATCTTATAAAACGATAGATGATCAAGCTTTTGAATTTGATGCTTTATCAGGACTTTGCACCCAAGCAACCAAAGGAGGACAGACTTCAACCCTCACTTATCGTTTTGATGGCTTACCATTAACAGAGCAAGATAATGACCACTCTCTCACCTACTGGTATTCTCTGTTAGGTAAGCCCACTGCCATTGTCAGTGATTCAGGCTTGGTACAAACCTCTATATATAACCCACAAGGTCAAATAGAGACGGTTAAGACCCAGTTTGCTGGTACCCCAGTTACCTCAACGGAATATGAATACGATGTAACGGGTCGCCCACAGATGGCAACTACAACTCATAATAATGAAACCCAGATTAAAACCATAAACTGGGACGATTACCCGCTTTCTTTGACGGTAACGACCAGTTTATCTAATCAAGCTGAGTTGACTGAACTATTAACCTTTAATCCCAATAGCTTGTTGGCAAGTCGCACCAGTTCATTAGGTGGCAATCAACATGTTACAGAGTCTTATATATATGATAATTTTGGTCGCTTAACCGAATGGTCTGTTGAGGGAGAATTAGCGCCAATAGATGCGCAAGGAAGGAGGCTAAGCCACCAACATTTTGAGCACGATGCTTTTAATAACTTGAAAAAAATGGTGACCTCGTTTATCGGAGATGAAAATGATGAGACCCGAGAGCACCATTACGCTGACAAAAGCGACCCTTGCCTATTAACCCAAATTGATATTAAAACCGGTGATGGGCCGATAAGCGACTGGTTTATCCCTGAATATGATGACTTTGGTAATATGACCAATGATGAAAAAGAAACCCTATATCAGTACAACAACCAAGGGTTACTAAGTTCAGCCACGCCACTGGGTGAGGAGGCAACAGCTTATCTTTATGATGCTCTAGGTCGATTGAGTCAAATTACGCCGCCTGATGAAGCTTCCTTAAATCGCCATTACAGCAGTGGTGCCTTGTTGTTTGAGCAGCAAGGTGACTATTTACGTCACTACCAGCGCCATGTGGGAGAAAAAGTGGTCAGTCACTGCGTGTTCAACCTCGATGACAATAGCTTAGTCCAGCAGGCATGGTACCAAAGTAATGCCCAAGGCTCTCCTGTACAAAGCATCATATCAGGGGATACGTCTCATCTTTACAGTTATACGACCTTTGGTGAGCAATATGAAATTACTAACAGCACAATGAGGCAATCAAAATGATAAAAAAAACCAAAACCATCTTAGCAAGTGCCGTTATTTTATCTCTACAAACGGGATATACCTTTGCCACCACCTGTGATGATGCAGGTCAAGTCGTACCGGTTTACCCCAGCGAAAAAATAGAGGCTGTCATTACCTCAATCACAGTCGGTGGAACTAATCCAAATACGGGAGATGGTTTATATAATAACGGACGCATGACTAAACCCGTTAAGGTGATTGCAAAAGGAGTGTATGATTATGGTGAAGGTGTGTGTAATTTTGATCTTAATGAAGAACAATTTGCTTACTATGTGCATTTAGGATTCTATGATGACAGTTTAGTAGAGCCGGATAATGTGATAGATATTAGTAATTTTGATGGCTTTAGCTATGATACGGACCCTGCTGGTAAGGATGGAAAAGAGTATGAGCATTATCTCACTCAGAGTGGTGTACCAAATATTAGAAGCCAAAACGAGCTAAAAGAGGCTTATAGCACAACATTTTGGGTTTCATACACTGATAAAGATCTAGGTCAATATCAACTTTGTGCATATAACGTCAATTACTCTGAAGCAACGGACGATATATCAAATTGTAATAGTCAAACTGATCAAGAAGCTGTAGCAAGAAACCTCTATATACTCAATGGTGATTATGAATTTGATGTTGATATTTCTTCTTATACTACGGAAGAAGATGAAGTTTGCGATAGTGGTGGTGACTGCTCTGATGATTATATTACAGATTTAGGAAACGACCGAGATTTTGAGACTCAAGTCAATCATATTAAAAATGAGCTAACGATCTATGAGCCTATGCCTACAAAAGCAAACTCATTCAGAGCTTACTATCCAGAAGTACCTATTGTTGAAAGTGTGTATGCGGCTTGTCAAAATTATAATGGTAGCAATGATTGCACTGATGCTAATGATGATGACAGCGAAGATAACGTGCATTTGTATACCTTGATCCGAGGTGCTGCCGATGGTGATGGTGAGGCTGTTATGCTAGCAGAAAATGATGATGGCAATGATGATGGGCACCAAATCCGGATTGAATCTCCTTTAAATGAACCCAGTGGTCTAGAAGCGGGTTACTTTGGGCTGGCGATGACCAAATATGACTTTGACGATGAAAGTTATACTATTAAAGAGCCTAATCATGACTCAAATTGCAGCGGCGGTGATTACACACTAGATTCAGGTAAACTTACTGACGATTATGGCAATATTTTTAAGATAACTTATGTTTTCACCGGTGATGATGATGAAGGTTGTATTGATATGACAAAGGAAACCCTCACTAATTTAGATGATTAATATCAATCAATACTATCAAGTGAATAATTTTTTTCACTTGATAGTGATGATGTATTGATATAAGAATTTAGATTATAAACTTCATGTTATTTTTATAAGTTGGACATTTATTATGATTAACTATCATTTATCACGCCGTCAGTTGCTTCAAAAAATGGCTATGGCCACACCAGCTATAGGTGCACTTGCCTCACTGCCTTTTAATGCCCTTTCTAGCCCCTTTCTATCTTCATTGTTGTCGATAAAAAAAGCTGAATTACCGCTCGCTATTTTACAGGACAATATCGTCGGTTTTAACGGTGAACTTAAAGACCGGAGCACTGGGGGGTATTTACTGGGCAATGGTTATCGTGCGTATCGTCCAGCGCTGCAACGCTTTATGAGTCCAGATAGCTGGAGCCCCTTCGGTGAAGCTGGCGTCAATGCTTATGCCTATAGTTCGAATAACCCGGTAAACCGTTTTGATCCCAGCGGGCACTTGGACGTAGGCACCTTTCTCCTTGGGCTAGGGGCTGTCATTGTGGGGGTTGGCAGTGCGGTTGCCGCACCTTTTACTGGTGGTAGTAGTTTAGCTATTGGGGCGAGTGTTGCTGCGGGCGTATTTGGCGCAACATCCGGGGCGTTAAAAATTGCTGACTCTGCTATCGAAGATGAAAATACTTCTAAAAACCTTGCTATTGCTAGCGCTACCTTTGGCTTGGCGCAAACGGTGACAGGTGCAGCAGGTGCGGTTGGGGGGGCAGCTCAAAAGACGGGCAGTGTAGGAAAAAAAGGCTATAAGAGTGAGCATAAGGTCGTTAAAACTAAAGGTACACAGAAAAGCTATTCAGATCAAAGGGCAGATGTAAGAGGGAAGACCAATGAAGAGTTCTTTGGTGGCAGTAAGATGGATAACAAGGACATGTCAAATTTTATTTTTAATCAATATGACCGAGGAAGCTATGCAGGGAAGAAAAGTGCAGGGTATAAAGGTCTTACTACTGAGGGGAAAAATGTAAGTCAGCCTAAAAAGAGCTATCAGTCAATTGGTAGTACTGGTTATTCATCCAAAACTACACGAAGCGCGACTACGGGGGCAAGTTATCGTGCAACCGCAGCCGTGCAAGGTACTAATGTCGTGGGCGGTTTACTCTCATTTGGTGGAGGGTTAACCAATGCTCTAGCCTCCCCTCCACCCGCGCCCAGTGATGATGAAGCAAGTGATATTCGAGCGTCGGCATTAACTATGTCATCTTAAATAAACGGGTATTAATTAAATAGCATATTAATAACAATCTTTTAATTTGTCGAGTTTGCTTGCTATTTTCTAGTGGGGGTAGATATAAATAAGAGTTTGCAGAATTAGATTAATTTAATGGAAGTAGTAGTGAATAAAGTAAGTTTATTATCAATAACTTTTATATTGGATCTATTCGTTCAAGCAGGAGTTAGTTTTGCCGTCACAAATGACCATAAAGAGCTGAGAGGAATCTCAATATCTGAAAACGGTACTTATTATCATGTTTCCATGGTGGTATGTTCCAAATCTTAACTTTTTTTGAGTAAAAAAATACCAAATAATGATACAGCAAGCTATGTTCGAACATCAGTATTCACTATACCGGAGTAAGGTCGGAATATTTAAAATGTAGATCAAATTATATTCAAATCATTATATAACGTTTAACTTATCTTTAATGAAGGCTCACTAACTATGGAAAAAAATCGACGATTTACTGTGGTCGCAATATATCTTGTCATTTTCGGTGTTTTGGTAACGGTAATGCCGTCTGTTGCTGGTAATTATACCAGTGAACCAAATATTCCAAAGGGCTATGTTGCACAAGCGCCCATTTCAACGGGGGGACTGAATGATTATTCCATTGCGTGGGATGATGTGTATTATTTACAACCTCACAATACTTATGCTTCAAGTAATAAGTTAACAAATTGGCTTGATGCCGGTTACCGTAGCGTTGAGCTTGACGTGCTCGATAATGAAGAGCAAATAGATGCAAATGGACCCTATGTGGGACATAGTCAGCAGGGAGATTATAACTGTAATGCTGGATCAGGTGATGATCGTCTTGGCCATTGTTTCGATGATATTGTCAACTGGATGGATGAGAACAATCCCAGAGAACCCATATTAGTTTTTGTGGATATGAAAACAGTAGGGCTATCTGATTGGAAGGACGAGGTGATTGCTGATTTGGATACTTGGATTGGTCATTATTTGGGAGAAAGACTGTATAGTCATGATGATCTTGTAATGGATCTTGGCACGCAAAGTTCGAATATTCGTCAGGCCGTTAGCGAAATGGGCTGGCCAAGTGTTGAAATGTTATCGGGTAAAATCATCGTGGTGTTAACGGGTGGACAACTTGGTGATGTCAATGACGGAATGAGAAATGCACTTGTAGATGAACTTCATGGTGCAGCGAATACGTTTATGGCTCCCGATGTCGATGCAGGAGCTCCTGATGAAGTGTTTGGTAATATTGAAAGTATTGAACCGAAGAGTGACTCTAATTATTTTGTGGCAGTCAATCTTGAAGCTGGAGATAAGGCTGAATTGTCACTTGAAGAGGCGGCAGATCACAATATGTTGATCCATATTTGGGGAGATTCAGGTGACTTTACTAACCAAGATTATGCTTATACCTTAATGACGTTATCCCATGGTGTGAGTGCGTTGGGATTTGATTCTGCGTTAAATAATTCAGATATGGGAACAGATATACATGATTGGGATGAGTTTATTCCTAAGGTCGGTTATCGGCGTAGTGTTCCTGGTTTTTTTAACATGCAAGATTCACTCTCTGGTTTGTGTTTAGGTTTAGAGGACAATAAAACGGATAATAAAACCAATATTCAGTCACAAGAGTGCGATGAGAATAATCAACATCAAGACTGGATTTATACTGCAGAGGGACAAATACGGTCGATATCAGATGTCTCCAAATGCTTAGATATTGACGGCGGTGAGGCTAAAGATGGGAAAAGACTACATCTTTGGGATTGCGATGGTGGCAAATCGGAGAAATGGTATATCGAACCCACTGGTGAAATTCAATCAAGAGATAATAGAAGTTATTGTGTTGGGGTTTTTAATAGTAATGATGATGCAGCAGAATTAGAATCTTGCAATGATAATAACCGTGACAAAATTTGGTCATTAATTCAGACGGAAAGATACAACATTGACGTCAGTGATATGTAGTAAATTTAAAATAATCACTTTTAATAAATACGTATTTTACTAATTTATGCTTTTATTTTTTAAGTTTTGGTTTGGTTTATATTTAAAAGTTTTTGGCATGTGTGTTTTGATTGGTTTTTTCACAAAATGTTATTTATGAGTTGTTTAAAAGTTATTAATTTGGTTGCGATATGGATAGGTGAGTTTATACAAAAGTAAAAAATAAAAAAATAAAAAGTAAAAAATACAAAAAATAAGAGAGTATGTATGAAACGAAATATATTAAGTATGTTAATTGCAGCATCATTAGCATCGCCTTTTGCAATGTCTGCTGTTGCAGGGAGTGAAAAAAGTGATTCGGATGGGCATTTTTCCATGGCGGTGATCTGCGATCCACAGTTTTTTTGGACTGAAAATTATATGGATGATGACGATTTAAATGAAGAGCTAGGCGTCAAATTTAATAATTTTACCGTTGATGTTATTAACGATATTGTCAGAGATAATTCGGATGACAATTGGCAGGGGGTGATTGTTAACGGTGATTTAACGGCCTTTGGACATCACGATGGTCTCGGTTCAAGTGATGAACTTGGGGCGTATGAAGATTTTAATCATAGATTTAACACACCTGTTTATTCTGGATTAGGCAATCATGATTATGCGAACAATGTCGGGGATGATGATACTGATGGTTGTGGCGATAATGGTTGTGCCACCGATATGGTGCGTTACCTTATCAGTGAAGTTCAAGATGCCATTCCTCAAAATACGCTCAAGCGTTTTGATTATATTAGGCAAAATCATCCAGGCTCAGGGGAGGATGTGTTTAAAGGCAGTATGTCATATTCATGGGACATTGAAAAAGTTCATTTCGTGCAATTAAATAACTATCCTGAATACGAGGCAGAGTGGGAAAGCTCTAAGGGTGATAATGGCAGCATCATGAGAATTAAGCGCTCGATGAAATGGCTGCGAGATGATCTCAGTAGAGCTATCCATGATGATGGCGCCGAAACCATTATCTTGAACATGCATGATTATTCGGATCATTGGGATCCAGGAACTAATGATGAATTTCTCGCTATTTTAGCGGATTATCCTGTTACGGCTATTTTCGCTGGGCATACTCATAATACGAGTCAAGGCTCGATAGAAGGTGTTCCCTTTTATCGCACTGGGGCATCACATAAAGCCGAATTTACCTTGTTAAACTTTACTGATGAGCAAATGCATATTACGATGTATGATGCAGAGCCACTCAGTGAGGATGATATTATTGACAGTACCGAGGATTATCCAACTCCTTGGGAAGATGATGTGCCTTTGAAAAAAATGGATGTAGAAGATGTCCCTAATTATCGTCGACCCGAGGTTATATTTTATGAGAATAACTCAGGTGAAGATGTTAACGATGCAGATGATCTCAGCTGTTACTTTTCAGATCTAGAAGCTGTAGAAATACAAGATGCCACGATTACAAATGAAGAGTGTTTTAATGACGACGCCGGTTCTGTGGAGTTGAAAAACCTGGAAGAAGGCACAGTGATTAAGGTGTATGATTCTCCAGATGGAAATATGGACGATGATTATTCTATCATTCAGGTAAATACAGATATTGAGGGGAGTTATTGGATACATTCCCTTGAAAGCAATATCGACGATGAAGATGAACCAGTATCAATGATCTATAACCATAATGGTGAAGGTGATAATCCTTTAAATGGTAAAGCCTCCCGTTTTGAAGTATACCCGCCTGGTACATATGAGCAAGAACCTTTATTTGTATTTTATGAAGGCAATAATGGTACGCAAAATATCGTTTGTACTGTGCCGGGGGTAAACGGTAAAGTAGATATGAAAGACCATGATTATAGTTGCGATGAAAATGAAACTCGCTCTGTAGTATTAGAGCAGATGCCAGCGGGTACTGAAGTGATAGTATTTGATGCCGATAGTTATGATTATAATGATGACTATGCAGAAATTACGGTATTAAAAGAGATACTTACTAGCTATACCATTAATTCTTTTGAGGATGATTTCAACGATGGAACTGTGGATGTGAATTTTCATAAAAAACAAGATGGGGATCTAGATGGTAAGGTCACTACACTCCTGATAGAAATGCCAACGAATTAAAAACTTGGCTTAATGGAAGCGGCTATTTATTTTATACTCAAACGACCTCAAGGTGAGTATTTGAGTATTTAAAAATTGCCATTAATCCTACCGTTTAAAGTATCCCCAATAATCGGTAGGGTACACTTGAAAAAATGGTCGATTTGTCGTCGAAATTCTTTTTTTGTCACAAAATATCGAATGTTACGCCCATGCTCATTCATCACCTTTCAAAGAACCCTAATTGGATTCAAATTTGGGCTGTAATGGGGTAAATAGTGCAATTTTATATTGAGTGACACGGCTTTTTTTACATCATGACGGCGATGATAACCCATTCCATCAAGAATTAAGTGAATCGAACTACGTGTTTGATATTGTTCTCTGACTTGTTCTAAAAACGCGATGACTGACTCACCATTAATGGTTTGATATTGCGCCGTTATTTCCTCTGTTAAGAGCCCTAATCTAATTGCCCCTATAATATTCAATCGGGTGCGACTACCAGCCCCCATAAACAATGTAGGCTCATCATCAGCTATTGTGGTCTTTAGCGACTCATAAATACTGATTGCTTTTCTTCGTCAAACTTATGTGGAACACCCTTCATAACTTAGTTAAATAACTTTTATTTTGTCACGCAGATGCCCATCACGGCATGTTTTGTGCTGTAATTCTAAGGAATCTTTTTCTTGATCTGTTAATGATATTTTTTGCATGGGAATATCATGATCTCATAGTGAAATTAATCAAGATTTTTGTTTGAATAAGCTGCATCTTCAACTGGGCCAGCGCATTTTAATCCCTTACTCTAGTAAGGTTGAGTGGTAATCATCATCTAGTGCCGCCATTTTCTTTTTACGAGGTATGCTGGCTGATTTAGTTTCATCTTCTCTAATATCCAATGCATATTCTCCACTTGCCAGTGACTCCCTATTGCCGTTAATGCTGCTCTGCATTAACCTTCAGTGGGGTGATGTACCATCTAATTTCATGGATGAATTTACCTGTTGTCTTTTCATGAGCTTCTGAGCTGATTTTTATAATACTTTTGAGGCTAGATCAGCGATAACCCTTTGATAAATAATTTTAATTTACCCAGACGTGTTCGTATATCCTTGTTTCTATTCGACCATGGCTACAGTCTATATCAGTGGCTTGTTCATCATTATCTATCGAGAATCCTTCACGTTCTGTTTTACGCAACCAAGCTGCTAATTCTTATTGCATCCCTGAATGATTACCTATTTGGTGCCAGAACATAGTCGCCCTTTTTACTCACTATCTGTTTTGCTATCTGACTTTGACGCTTTCCATCAATGGCAATAAGATCACAACCCGTGTCTTTAATTAAGGCGACTATTCAAGATTGAAATGATGCTTCAATCTCCTCTGATTTGAGTCGACAAATAACATGCGCTATCGTGTCATGCTTTGGGCTCCCCGATTCAAATTGACGGTATTGTCTTAACCAATTTAGTTTAGAATGGTCAAATCTCAATCTCTTGCCATCCTTCAGCGCCGGAAATAACAGTGCTAATGGCCAACAAAAGAATATCGAAAAGGTTATGTTTTTTACATCGCTCTATACGTGGATCTTGGATAGAGTCAAAGTGCTGTAAGAAAGTCGCTGGCATACTCGTTATTTTGATATCAAGATCAGATCACGGAATACTCAAAAGTTAAATTTATAATGATCTTACCGTGGGTTCTATTTTCATTGACCCCGATTATTCTGGTGAGATCCCAAAGTGTATATTATAGTGGCTCTTTGATCAGCTATAGATATAGGTATTTAAATATGGCGCATCAGTTCGCTCGATACTGGTTCATCCTATCTGTTTTTTTGTTATCTCAGAATGTCTCTAGCGCCAGCTTTGACTGTGCTAGTGTCCCCATGGGAAGCTTTGAAGAAACGGTTTGTTCTTCTGCTGTTCTCAGTCGTCTTGATGAAGAATTGGCTCAAAAGTACTCTTCTGTAAAGTTGGCTATAAAATCTGCTGTAAATTTGCCATATGACTCAAACAGCCAGACGCAAAGCGCATTGTTAAAGCAAACGCAGATAGCCTGGATTAGAAGCGTAAGATTGATAGGTAACGACGACAGTATTGAGAGAGCCTACCGTCATCGTATTGGGGATTTAGAGACTTTAATACAGGCATACAGCGGTACTCAGTTCAGGATTGAATGTGCACATACATCTTGTGATGAGAGTATTCTCAAGTTAGTTAATCAAAATATTGAAGCCATATACAAAAAAGGTGATAGTAACAGCCGTTTTTACGTGCCGTTAGTGATGCATAAGCTCAAATGCGGTGAACGAGCTGAAAACCTTCAACATTGTCATTCACTCGTCAATAGAGGTGCATATAGACACAGTATAAGTGATGTCGATACCATTCTCATCGACGTTGAAGTTATTTACCCTGCACAACAGTACTGTCAAATTTGGGACGTTGCGTCGATAAATAAATGCTACGGAATGCTGCGTGATTTTTGGAAAAATAAAATAGCTGAAAAAACAAGTCAAATTAAGGTTGCGATCGACCTTGCGCGAAATTGTAAAACCGATGAAAAATATGATTATATTGTACGATTACTCAAACGGATGGATAATATTGAGAGTTTTAATAGGAGTTACGCACAATACTCTGATACCTATTGCCTTGTCGTTCTCAACCATGAACAAGGCAGTCCAAAGTTTTCTGGAGAAGAATGCACCGCAGATCTTGCCAATGACCATTATCGTAAATTGGTGAATCTGTATGGTGAAAAGTCAGAGTTGGACAATATGATTAAGTATTGCAAAAATCACTCTATGTTGACTTTGTGAACAGTCTTCTTCCGCGTAACTTTGTCACTATTACTTTCTTTTCAATTTTAAAAGTAAAATGATCAATTTGACCGTCGTCTTTACCATTTTTGTGCTATAAAGATTGTAACATCATAACGTTACAGTCTCAGATGGAGATGTTGAAATGCAAAAATACTTAAAGATCCCCGTTGACTTGAAGAATCAAGAGTTAATTACCTTTTTAAATAGTATTCTGGTGTTAAATGGAGTTGTAGACACCGTTATTAATGATATTAAATGCTTAGATACAGATATCTTGATGTCTTTTTCTAAGATCTCAGGTGCAGATCCAACAGAAAATGAGAAAAGTATTGCCGGTGATACATTAAGAAATTCAGGGATCACTTATTCCTTATAGTGATCTGTTATTTTTTATTGATATGTCTTTTAATGATAATTATTTAGATGTTATGTATAAATTATTTTATAAAATCATGAATTATCCTTTGTAATTCGCCACTTTTTCTCATCGCGTAAATTTGAGTGTTGAACTGAAAAATAAAATCGTTCATATAGGGGTGGTTAGTACTGTTTTTAGCAGAAAAAGCTAAAAAACCTTGCTCTATACTTATCGTTGCCCCTTCTATCAGCTCAGCATGTTTGCCTCCTTCATCATATTTACCTGATTTTTTTAATCGTTTTAACTCCCATAAAATTGAAATTCTATCATTCATGTAGCAATCGGTACGCCCAATTCCTAGCATAAGAATATTATTTTCATTGCCATTTGCTTCAATAGTGGTGATTTTTTTATCTTTCACTGCTTGCCAAAATGTATCCCCACCTAGGGCAAAACCAGAATTAAGACCTATGACTAAACCATAATAATCATCTGGCCAAATGGGCCTCATTGAATCCGAAAATACGCTTGCTTGGCAAACAACGATCACTCTTTCATCTAAAATAGGAATGGAATACGGCCACATATAGGGCCTCTCTTCAGTTCTATGGTAAGGGGGGTAGATGGCAAAAGCTTTACCTTTTTCAATATATGATAAGGCTCGTTTCCAAGGAATTGCATCAATGTTAACTCGATAACCTTTCATTCTAGACAATGCCTTGTTAATGATCTTGGTATATATTCCTTTTTGTTTGCCATTTTCATTATATGAGTAAGGAGGGTAGGAGTCATCAGCATAAATAGTCACTTCAATATCATCAGCAAAGGCCCATTTGGTGATATGTAGATTAATAAGGAGGAAGATAAACCAGAAGATATTTTTCATCATTACTCTCAATTTAAGCTGTTATTTTTTATATGTGTAACATTAGAGTCGCTAAGAAGTGCTAGTCATCTATCTAGTTTAGTTCAATCCATAATAATCTGGCTTGGCTAACAATAAATATTATGTATTAAATGATTCTGAGCATCATGAGGGGCAAAACTACTCTATCATAGAGATGTGCTATTGGTGGTGTAGAAGGTCATTTTAAGATAATGAGGGAAGTCATATACACTATGCAATTTCGTTTAATTCTAACCTTAACCCTATTTACAGTGCTACTTTTTGACGCGACCCTATCGGCTGGAAGTGAAATAGAGGAATTAAAGATAGGAACGATGGATCTTCCACCTTATGGATGGATAGATGAAAATGGAGAGAAAAAAGGTATTTTGTATGATATGCACCAAGAATTAGGTATTCGTTATGGTTCATCTTTTCAAAATAGCATTCTTCCTTTTAGCCGTATGTTATATTTACTCAGAATTGGCCGAATTGACCTTATATCTTCTCAGGGACATAAAGCAGCACTAGAAGTGGGTGAAAAGCTATCTATTCAGCATAAAGTTAAGGTGATCGCAGTTACAAAAAAGGGCTCAAATATCCACACTATTGAAGATCTTACAGGTAAGAGTTTATTGTATCACAAATCAGCATCTTACCCTAAACTGGAAGGGCTTCCTGGACATATCGAAAGAGTAGAGAGTTATCAGCATATGATAAAAATGCTTACTTCTAGAGTGTTTTATGATGCTGCAATTTTTTCAGAGCCCGCATATTATTATTGGTTGAATATAGAAGGGTTTTCAAAGAATGATTTTGGTGATGTCATTGTTATTCAAGATAATATAGAACAATGGATCTTCGTAAGAAAAAATCTCCCATTAGCTATAAAAATAAAGTTAAAAACCTTAGTAGAAGAAATGAATCATGAACAGAGATATCAACAGTTAGTTGATAAACTGATCAAACAAACTGAAGATAAAGTTCATTTTTAAATTTTATTTATCAATCCAAAGTAATATTAGATTTATGCTAAACAAAAACAATTACCAAAAAAACCATCACAATACAAACGTTCTCCAGCTGGGCAAGTTCCAGCATCAGCGGTAACACTGATAGAGCTTGAAAGAATCAAGAAAAAAACTAATTTTTTAATCATTGTAATACCTATAAAACTTAAATTTTATTTTTAATAAGCTTGATTATAACCATAACTGATCTTAGGCGAATAATTTAAATTTTCATTACATTGTTCGCCTAGTCAGTACCCACCGTGACATTTAATTTATGCAGAACAAAAACAAGTGCCAAAGCCATCACAATATGAATACTCTCCAGCAGGGCAAAGTCCAGCGTTAGCTGTAACACTGAATGAACCTGCAATAAGCAAAAACAAAGCTATTTTCTTTATCATAACTACACCCATAAATATTAAGGTAACATGTTGAGGCTGAATATTACTTTAATAGTGTTTTTATAACAATAATTATTTTTAAATATTGTTATATAAAACTGCTTGCTTTATAATCTTTCAAATTATGAGCGAAATATATTCTTTTTGTAGATAAATTTTCAATGCTAATTATTGCAGGTTTAAGCATATAGCCTTATTAATAAGTGAATAATGTCATTGTATTAATATTATCCACTTACATGATTGTAATCAATGAGAGAAAGCAGGTTTTAAATCTAGCTTTCACTCCTTAACTTCAATTGAAGCCTTAATTTGGTGGAGTCCAACAAAAACAAGTACCGAACCTCTCACAATATAAAGTCTCTCCATCAGGACAAGTTCGAGCGTCGGCTGTAATGCCGATTGTTCCAGCAAAAAAGAGAGTGAAAAATATTTTTCTTATCATAATTATATCCATAAAGTTAAATTGTAGTGTTTTACTAAGCATGAATAAATGTTATCAGTTTTATGATAAAGATCAATATTTATAATTTGGTCCTGTAGTTTAATACACGCTATATTATATATACCATGAAGTTAATTTACTAAGGTGTTGTTGTGATTTCAATTTCAAAATTTGGCAAGTGTATTGTAATTTCATTGCTTATTTTTATTCAGACCTCACAAGCAGATGAAATGAATGTTTTTTGTTATTCAAAGAATACAAAATCATGGGAATGGATAATGACTGAAAGTGGTGATTATTTATCATTTTATGGTGAAGAAATAATAAGTTATAACGATAATCGGGATAGGTATTTTTATTATGTTGCTATTAATGAGTCTTTATATACTCGTTTCTTAGAACTCTGCCCGACAGGAAGCGTCCCTCAACCTGCTTATAGCCGTTTTACCCATTGGAGTATTTTTAATGTACTAAAAATCAATGGAGACTCTTTCTTTTCTGAGGGGAGAAAAGATATTTACAACTTATCTGGAAATATCATCCCTAGGATGAGTGATAGAGCATTAAAGAAAAATATTCGTCATATCTCCCCTCCGATAGTGAGTATAAAAAAAATACAGGGTGTTAAATATGAAATGATAGATTCTGGCGAAACTGAATTAGGGTTTATCGCTCAAGATTTACAACAGATTTACCCTGAAATGGTGATACAAGACCCAGGTTCAGGTCATTTAATGATAGATTATCGAGCCATGATCCCTGTATTACTTGAAGCGATTAAGGAGCTAGAAACTCGTATTAGCGATCTTGAAACTAGGTAAAATTTGTGCAGCTACGATTATTTTACCTATAATATTAAGATTTTATGAGTGTATATATCTCTCCTCTGTGAGTGATATATACACAACAAATTAAATAAATTATTACTTTTAAACTTTGTCCATTTCCACTCGTTTACAGCTTTTTACTTTTACTCACTCATTGCATGTGAATGGCCCACTGAATTCGAGTAATGCTTGAGGTAAGTCAAGGGTTTCTTCTAATTGACCAAAATGATACACATTTAATTGTATTCTTGCTTGCATCGATTTCATGTAGTTTTGTTCGCCACCAAAAATAATCACTGCTGGAAAATTTTGTATGTAAAAACTTTCAGGATCAGCTTGAGCATCAATGATTAATTTTTTATCTAGTTTACTTAATTCGACATGTAATGTTCCAGCACACGCATCTATTTCTCGTTTCACTGATAAGCCTTTAAAAGCGGGATAAAACACAAGATCGTAATCCTGTGAAACATAGCGGCCGGCCCACATTTCAATGTTCGTATTGCCTAAAAGTGCCCCGGTAAACATAAAGGCAACATCATCGGATAATCCCATAGTGTAGATCATGCCAGCACTGGACTCCTTGTCATACCAGCCTTTATCGACCTGTGTATATCCAGTGCCCTGTAAATTGTATTCACCATCATTGAATCTATATAGCACAGATGTTTTGACAGTATATAAAAACCACTTTCCTCCTACGCCGGGCAATTCAGGAATGATGCCGAACGGGGTTTGTCCGGGATTGACTCCAGGCCAATAGTACTTGTGTGGTCCATTGTAATTCATGGAAAAATTAAAATCAGGGTGATTGATAATGATTTTTTCATCATCGGCAACAATAATACCGGGCACTTCATAGTAAAACGCATCGCTTCCATCAGGGTGTTGTAAAATAAGATCGTTATAAAAAAAATCATATTTAACCGTTTTGCCATGTAAGGGAGTAAACGCCAAATGCATGTAGGATTTTTCTTTTCCATCTAAAGAATCTGGTGCAATATACGTTTGGAAACTGATTTTGAAGTAACCAACGCCCGGTGCGTTGATATTATAAAACCATTGCTCTGCCCAGGTTTTCCTTGAAGTGGGTTCATGAGCTTTTATATCGGCTAGAGTGGTGGACCAGCTTAATGTTGATATGAACGTTAAACTTAACAATAAGATGATGCGAAGCATGTGTGTTCCCTTAATGGAGTGTATCAAAATACTGCAGCGCTCAAACCCACACTAGCGTTAGTGTGGTTGTTTAAGACTGTTTTTATGCTGATAAACAATTGAATCGATAACCGATAATATAGGATGCCAATGTTTATCAGATTTTTAGCAAATGTTTAGCATCGACTACCGACATATTTTTGCATCATCAAAATGCAAGCCTACTTGGCAGGTTTTATCAGCTTCACAATGTTCATCACTTTGACAATAGCATTCACCCCGCAGACTACAGCCCGGTGTTAAATACTGATCAAGTGATATATTTCCACTGACACGTTCCCAAAATGGATTAGTGAATACATTATGAGGATCGAGCTCTGCTTTAGCGGCTAAAAATGCTGGCCATTGAGGGAAACGCGAAGGCATGTCTTCAAAAATAGCGACTGAATTTTTCCCCCAGTGTGGACGAGCGTTATACTTACGCAGTGACATTTGTTCTATTTCTAAATTGACAAAGTAGTTTTTAGGCTCTTTCTCTCCTGCTTGACGCAGTGTGTATTCGATGCCCACAAATGCGCTATCACGTCCTGCACTCATGCCTAAATAACTGCTTGAGGCTTTGCCAAATCGAAAGTAAATACCATTCAATGGGAAACATGTTTTTGAGTTTTTAGCGACTATTTCACGTACATCACTGATCCATTCTGGTAGCCTGTCAATCTCTATTGCGACCTCTTGTAGTGCAATAGGTAGAGTATCCCACACGCATTTATTGGGATCTTTACATTGAAAGTACTGCATTTGATCAGAAAAACCCGTTGGGTTTTGGCGTACTTTTTTCCCTGTGTTGATGTCTCGAAAGTATGAGCTGGCTCGATTGTCGTAACGCACAGAAGCGGCGAGGCATTGCAGTCCCGAACCAAGGACTTCATGGGATGCATTAAACAATAACTCGAAAAAAAATTGTTGAATGCTAGAAACATCTGCTTGTGCGTTATAGGCTTCTCCTTGAGTGTCTAGCGGTACTGGATTATAAAGTGTACGGGTATAACGGCCTAAACCTGGAAACCAGGCTATATTAGCCGAGTAGTTATGACGGGCGACATCGAGTATGACCTCTTCTAAATCACTATCATTTCGATATCCTTTCACATCGGCATGTACCTTAAAGGCATCTTCGAGTTGAATGGTTGCTTCAACGACAACACCTAACACGCCTAAGTTTACCCTTGCGGCATCAAGTAGGTGGTCATTGAGAATACGCACCTCTCCTTTACCATCAACGATTTTTAGTTCGGTGATGTAATCTGCTAACATATTACTTGGTTTGTGCAGTGTTGAACCGTGTGTTCCGCTGCCAAGCATACCACCAATGGTGAAAATACCGAGCTCTGTGACCATGTTAATAGCCAGTGCTTGTGGCCTAAGAAAGTTATTTAAGTCGTTAAAACGCATACCAGCTTGTACCGTGACTACTTTTTTATCAGCATCAAACTGGAGTACCTTATTCATCTCTTTTAAGGTGATTTGAATTTGGTTATCGCCTGCGCAAGCCGCATCTATTTGACTTGCAAATTTGCGGTTCCCAGTCATCACTGTTTTTCCCCGAGCCACCGCCTCTTGCACAATACTCTGCACTTCTTCGATTGATTTAGGGTCATAGACAGCTTCTGGATGACAGGTATAGGTACCCTGATAGTTAGAAATGGTGCTTTCTGGTTCATTGGATTGCAAAGTGAAGGTTATTCCTAATGCAGCTCCAAGCGCCATGATTGAAAGCGCTAATCTTTTATTTTTCATCATTTTCCCTTTTGATTGGACACAATAATTCGTTCTGTTCCATCTCTATGAAAGCCATCAATTAACGGCATGATGCTGAAATTAGATTGTTAACCAAATCTAGGTAAGATTTGTTGTTCGATAACTCCTTGTACTGGAGGGCGATGTGCATTGGCACGTGAGCGAAAGAAATCACCAACATTTGCGTGGTAACAGTTAATGGGCCTTGGGCCGATACTTGGAACCCAAAGAGCGTGGTTTGTGGTGGCAAAGTTAAGGTCTGGGTGACCGAGTATGGTCAGTGGACCTTGGGCTAGGTTTTTAGCATCAAAAATCCATATTTCTTTCCCATTACCGACGCCTGTGGTGGGGTGCTTACGCACCACTGCTGCAAATAGATAACCATCATCTTGAGCAGTGCTGTTTTGTTTTGACATAAACTGAGGAGTACGCATGACGCAATCTTCTGGAAATTGATACGCATCTGTGACAGTCATGGTGGTGCAATCGAGATGAGTCAATGCTGAAGGTTGATCGTCTTGGGGTAAGGTGTCGTTGGTAAAATAGCGGTTTGGATAATCGTGATAGACATCAGCAACACGTTTAACGACGTGATTAGCGCGGTACCCGATGGCTGACCAGTAAATGTGCTCAAATGTTTCAGGGAATTGGAAATGGCCTTTATATGCGGGATCGTTCATGTCCCAGAATAATTTATCGTCACGTAATAGACGAAAATCATCCTCTATTTCACGTACAGAATAAGGCGTTACTTGAAGGCGTGAACGAACCAGCCCTCCCACGTCTACCGGAGCGACAGGGTAGCCAGCTAATCTGCTCGATACCCGACCACCAAAGAGTAATGAGTCTCGAATATATTGAGCTTCTGATTTGTCCATTGCCCCTAAATATTGACCGTAAAGGGTGATTTCATTGTCATGATCATCGTAGTTACACATAACATCAGAGGTATCGAAGTCAAGTGTAAGGTAGTCAGCCACCACCTGTTCTTTTCCTTCAATAAGATCTTTTTTGCGTATCACCCACACTGGTGTACGATGCTGTTGTGGATAAACAGTACGGATCCCAATCATTCTTAATGGCTCAACTTGAGCTGCAGTGTCGAAAATTAAAATGTGATTACGCGTGACCCCAAGTGAATGTGCAGTAGCGGTTATGATGGCTGGTTTTCCTTGCCTATTGATCACATTCCAAGCTTGCAATTGTGTTGCTTTATCCCATTTCATTAACCGTATAAAACCATCTTTGATAAAGGTATTACCGATATTTCCGCCATAGTTAATCGTAAAGCAATCATTGGAATGTAAGTCAAAATAGGGGTGACCAGTGGTGCGAATTTGTGGGAATAATGATTTAGCGGGAGTAAATGCATCAATGAAAGGAGGCAAGCTACTTTTCCATTCATCATAATGGCCGATAGGCGTAATGAGATCTAATGACATAGCATCAAATTCGTAGGGAATACCTCCTTCATAGCTTAATGCAAATCGATTATCACCTAGGTAATTTGGTGCTGTATTACAGTAATTTATGTAGCCCATACTGGGGCTTTGATAGATCAGTCCGCCTTTTAAACTGAATTTGTCAGGCCAATAATGAATGTGTTCTTGCATAATGGCTGAAGGAGTATCGATCATCTTCCTTTTAAAAGCGACATCTGAGGGAGTAAAATCAAAGCGTGTTAATGCGCCGCGTCCATTGGGGGTTAAATGACCTTCTTCAAGTGGGATACCTTCTGCAACGAACACATGACCTGTTATATCATGAGGAAGTTGTCCGTATAGCAATTTCATTCTACCTCCAGACGATGTACGAGTTCCATCCATGATGTTGTCTGGGAATGAAGTGTCATTGATTTGATCGGCAAAAAGTGTTGTTGGTAGTATTGCGGCTCCAGTAACAACCGCCATTCCTTTAATGAATTTACGCCTTTGCATTGTCCACTCCTTTTTAAATTGTGAGAGTCATCGCAGTATTTTTGTGTTTTTATTTTGTTGGTAATTTGTTTATTTTTATAGGTTGTAGTATTTTGCGTTTGAAGTCCAGTGGTATCAATCCTATGTTAAAAAAATAGAATGGTTTCTATTTTTTTATGTTTTTTAATTTTTAAGGTTGTTTAAATGAATGCTTATTTGAAAGAAATAAAAACAATTATCTGGGCACTACTCACTTACAGTAGTGCGTTACAAGCCGATGAAATGGATGTTTTTTGTTATTCAGAGAGTACTGATACATGGGAATGGATAATAATGGAAAGTGGTGATTATTTATCATTCGATGGCGAAAAAAGAAGGAGCCATAATGTGGGGCTAAATGAATATTTTTATTATGTGTCTATTGATGAATCCTTATATGCTCGTTTTGTAGAATATTGCCCATCAGGCAGTGTTCCTCAACCGGCTTATACTCGTTTCTCTAATTGGAATGTATTTAACGTACAGCAAAGTGATGGAGAGTCTTTTTTTGCTGCAGGTAAAAAATCATTTTATCATTCAATCGATCATGTTTTCTTGAGGTTTAGTGATAGAAGATTAAAGAAAAACATTCATCATATTTCTCCACCTATATCGAGTATAAAAAAAATACAGGGTGTTAAGTATGAAATGATTGATTCCGGTGAAACTGAATTAGGGTTTATTGCTCAAGATTTACAACAGATTTATCCTGAAATGGTGAGACAAAAAACAGGCTCTGAGTATTTAATGGTAGATTACCGTGCAATGATCCCTGTACTTTTGGAAGCGATTAAGGAACTAGAAAGCCGGATTAGTGATCTAGAGGCTCACTAATGAACTTTTAAGATTATATGAAATGATAACATTAAGATTCAAAGTTTGAACCATTTTTTAGGGCGACGGTTGTCGCATCGATATTAGGGCGTCAACACGTTAATGGCTCAGCTTAGAATTCATGCCCCGTTGAACCAGAGCTTTTTTTTGTGGTAAAGCAGCTGAGCAAGTCATTTCAATACTTGCTATAATCACCGCCATTATTATCTTGCCTCTGTATTGTTAATCATAATACTGTGATAGTTGGCTCGATAAATTCGATTGATTTCAGCGGTATATCAAAAGATATTTGATTATCGCTTTCATGATGAGTGTTTCATCGTGATAAAAATAGGAACAGACCTTGAGCCAAGTAACTCCGAACGTAGAAACAAAGATGTCATTTTCGACATTAACGCTAAAACCTGAACTAATCGACAATCTAAAAACCATGGGTTATGACTCGATGACGCCTATTCAGGCGCAGAGCTTACCTGCGATTTTAAATGGTGAAGATGTTATCGGCCAAGGCAAAACTGGGTCGGGTAAAACCGCTGCTTTTGGCTTAGGTCTATTGCACAAACTAGATGTAAAACGTTTTCGCATTCAATCTTTGGTGTTGTGTCCGACGCGTGAGCTTGCAGATCAAGTGGCGAAAGAGATTCGTACCCTGGCTCGTGGGATCCATAATATTAAGGTTCTCACCTTATGTGGCGGTGTACCTATGGGGCCGCAGATAGGTTCACTTGAGCACGGCGCTCACATTATAGTGGGTACGCCAGGGCGAATTATTGATCACTTGCAGCGTGAGCGATTAAACCTTGAAGATGTCAATACCTTGGTACTTGATGAAGCGGATCGCATGTTAGAGATGGGCTTCTTACCCGATCTCGATTACATTATGGCTGAAATGCCACGCGAGCGTCAGACGTTACTGTTTAGTGCTACTTTCCCTAAGCAGATCCAAAAAGTGGCTGAAGAAATCATGTTCGAACCCGTTGTCGTAAAAGTCGCTTCGACTCATGATGACAACACTATCGATCAACATTTTTATCAGTTAGAAAGCAATAAAGACCGTCAAAAGGCGCTGCGTTTACTGCTACTTAAGCATCGACCCGAGAGTGCGGTAGTATTTTGTAATACCAAACGTGAAACCAAAGATGTGGCGGCTACCTTAGCAAATGATGGCTTTAGCGTGGTAGCTTTGCATGGCGATCTTGAGCAAAGAGACAGAGATATCACCTTGATGCAGTTTGCCAATAAGAGTGCTTCAGTCATGGTGGCGACGGATGTTGCCGCGCGAGGTTTGGACATCGAAGCGCTAGACATGGTGATTAACTACGAGTTTGCCTATGACACTGAAGTGCATATTCACCGTATTGGCCGTACAGGTCGAGCGGGCAGTAAAGGCGCTGCTTATACCTTTTTTAACAGCGAAGATGATTACAAGGTTAAGCTGTTAGAAGAACATTTGAATCGTGATATTGTCAGCGAAGTACTACCCCCAGAAAATTTGTTAGATACCTTACCGACTCAGCCAAAAATGGTGACCTTGCAAATTGATGGTGGTAAGAAAAACAAGGTGCGCCCTGGTGATATCTTAGGTGCGCTAACGGGCGAAGACGGTATTCAAGGTACTGAGGTGGGTATGATCAAGATCACCGAATTTCGCTCATATGTCGCTGTTGACCGAAAAGTGGCCAAGCGTGCCTTGCATAAAATTACCAACGGCAAGCTTAAAGGCCGCCGTTATCGTGCATGGGAAATGCGCTAGTTTTTTAGTTTGGCCGTTGAAAGTGACAGTTGAAAGTAAAGATAATTTTTGAAAGGGAGCGCTTAATGTCGCTCCCTTTTTTATTGCCTGTCGGTGTTGTACCATATCAATGAGAATTAAGCCTTATCCACTAAAGTTGATTTTTACCATCGAAATAGAGGATGGTTAAATTGCGAGGATCGACGCTATCCACACAACCTAAATTGACTCTGTAATTCTTTGGCTCGTACGTAGTGCTATGGAATGGATAGATACCGCAATTTTTACAAAAGTAATGATTAACATCATGATCCCCCCAATGATAAACAGCAAGATGCTCTTCTCCTTTAAGTAAATTGAATGCATAAGGCTCAATGTAATGTTTAGTCATGATGGCATTTTTTCTTATACAGATTGAACAATTGCATTGAAGTGCGTCTGTTATTATTTCACTTTCAAATTCGAACAATATTGTTTTACAGTGACAGCTACCTTGGTATTTCATTTATCACTCCTTGTTAATAATTTATTTAACTGTATAGAAACACAGTGTTGTAGTGAAGTAAAGTAGTAAAGCCAATATCGAAATCGTCATCATTGTTGATTTTAGGTACTTCACGTTTGCTTCACGTTCTTTTTTATACACTAGCGATCTTGCTCATTAAGAACTTAGTTATACCTTAACAATAGGATTGAATTTACTATGAAAAAATATATATTTTTACTAATGGCTGTGACTTCAACAACAGCACTAGCGGCTCAAAATATTCAACAACAAGGTGGGTTTGTCGGTCCAAGTGCAGTAACGGTTAATACTGTGAAAGTTGCCTTAGAAGTGAAAGATGATGCACCAGTGATATTAACTGGTCATATCGTTGCTGCATTAGGTGATGAAGAGTACACATTTAAGGATGATACTGGTGAGATAGTCATTGAAATAGATAGCCGTGATTGGAATGGGGTTGAAGCGACGCCTGATACTAAATTAACGCTCCAAGGCGAAGTCGACAAAGAATGGACCCAGACAAGTATTGATGTAAATTCAATTAAATTAGCAGAATAATTGCATTAAAAACAAAAGCTGAGGATGCTCCCTAGCTTTCTTGTTGCTGGGCTATGTACTTTATTTTATATGTCGTCTTACGGCATCAATTTTTTGAGCATCTGTAATGGGAATCACAGAGTCATCCACATCATCTGAGCCCATTTTCACATTATTTGTAGCTCGTTTCATTTTACTTGGACGAGTCGATTTTCCTGATAAATGGATTTCAGTAACAGCTGTCTTTTTAATAATATTATTTACATTTTCGGCTGTAATACTCGCTCCTGCTAATATGTTAAATCGATTATCCGCCATTTTTACCATATCAGCTATTACATCAATACCATCGACTGCATTTCTCGCTAAACCTGAGGTAAGTATTCGCTCACAACCTAATTGAGCTATATTTTCAATTGCTTGCTTGTAATTAGTACATAGATCGACTGCGCGATGAAAGGTGACGCCTAACATGTTGTTATTGGCTATTTTCATTAAGCGCTCACAGCGCGGCATATCTATGTCACCATTGGGCGTTAATACGCCAAAAACAACGCCCTGTAATCCTGCTAATTTAGCAGCATGAATGTCTTCAATCATGGCTGATATGTCATCATTATCGTATACAAAATCTCCCTGACGAGGGCGGATCATGGCATAAATTGGAATTGAAGATATGCTAGCCGCTTGTTTCATAAAGCCAAAGCTTGGGGTTAAGCCCCCTAAAGCAAGAGAAGAGCAAAGCTCAATTCTATCTGCGCCACCATGAATAGCATTATGTAAAGACTCTAAGTTGTCGATACAGACTTCAATTTGAATAGACATGATGTTTACGCCAAAAGGGAATTGAGAAGAATTAAGTTTAAAGGAAAGTTCACTTTTAATGTATGAGATTACATGAGAATTGGCGGTAGAGTAAAGGGTTTCCTGTAAGTCAGTGCAGCCCACCAGAGTTTTTTAAGCTTGGTATTTTACATATTAAAAAAGCTAGCTCATTGCTAACTTTTATTGAGGGTTGTTTGTATTTTTAGTTTATGAACAAGGTCCTATATAATCCCAATATTCACCACTCGTACCTGGTTCAATAGTATGCAGGTTATTGACTAGAGATTCGTATAATCCTCCATCATGAGTAACGCGGTCACCTTTCTGGTAGAGACCTACGCTGGTAGGTTGATCATAATCAACCCAAGCTTCTACATCTTCACAGATCCCAGGCTCTTCAGGCTCATCTGGAGTATATTCTGTTGGGATGAAAGTGATAGTGACACCATCATCATCATCTACATTATAAATTTTATTACAGGTGTTATAGTAATAATTATTGTTCTCGTCCCTTGCACTCATAAAAATACCTTCACCCACTACAGTATTAGATGCTGCTGCGCATCTACCCTGCTCTGCAATATCCCAGTCATTATTTGCATTTTGACCATTAAAGGTTGAGTAGGTAGAGATATCATCTAAGGTTTCTCCTTTTTCACCTTTGACATCAAAGGAGATATTAACCAGTCCATCGGCATTCATATCACCAAGATCTTGTTTACTAGCACAATAGTTTTGGTTGATGTCATTATTAGCTGGAATGGGGATGCTAATACTGTTGCGGGATTGTCCTTGTCTAGTATCAACTGTGCTTATTAACACATTCGCTGTTCGCTCGAAGGTTTGTGTATCCACGAGTTGGATGCAAGGGGTAACTTTTACATCACCACGTGTACCTTTAGCCTCAACGTCATTGTTATCTAAGGCAAACGCATTACTTAAAGTAAATGTTGAAATGATAGCGGCTACGATTAATCTTTTTTTCATAAAATGTCACCCAAATTTATTAAATGCAAATATAATTATTGTATTGATAATTAATGCTTGTTTGAAGCACCGTGGTCATGATAAATAAATTTCAGTGGATGGGTAAAGCCGCTGTGCGGGGGGATTTCCCTCGTTTTATAAATATAAAATAGCAAGTCATAATTTTTATTAGGATAGTGTTTATTTTATCTATTAATTGTAGGTTGGATTTGCTAATCAATAATATTATAGCTTTCTTTGATCGTTTTCTTTATTAGTTCTAATATGGGTTCACTGATTGATTTTTTAAAAAAAAGAGAATGGTCGATACACCAAGGTTGATTTAAAAACGATAAGTTAAGTTTTACTATATGAGGTGATTTTTTAGAATTAATATAGTGTTGGGGTAAATAAGACCAACCATCGGTTTCTAAAAATGCTAATATATGCTCTAGAGAACTTAATTGTACTTGCTTGAGTGAGTAGCTGGCTCTTTCCCCTAAACCCTCTTCTACAATGCTACTGAGAACATATCGAGTTTCATTCATTAGATCATGAAATGAGACTTGATTTAATTTGGCTAAAGGAGAGTCATGATTTGCATAAAAAGCACCATTAATTTTTCCAAGGTAACAGATATCTAAACCAGCAGGTGGAATTAGCCTAAATATTTCGTTGTTATGTGGAATAATTGCGAGATCGCAAGATTCATTTTTAATGGCTTGTAGGGATTCTTTTTTATTTTTTGTTAACCAGTTTATGACAACACTTGGAAACTCTTTGTGTACAGCTTGATTTATCTCGATAGACATTGTTGTTGGTAAAAGTTTACTGAATGCGATGGTATATTCAAGTTTATTTGATGAATTAATTGCAAGATTTTGAGCAAATATCTCTAAGCTTGACGTATAAAAAAGCACACTGGATGCTCCGCGTAATATCTTTTGACCAATGGGGGTCAGAATAAGCTTATTTCCATCTTTTTCAAATAACGTTAGATCTAAAGATATTTGTAAATTGTCGATATGTTCTCTAACCGTGGTACGATCTTTTCGTAAATTTTTAGCACCAAGAGTATATGAGCCACTTTCAGCAACTGCAGCAAAGGCGAGCAGTTGGTCTAAAGTATATGATGGTAGATTAGAGATATTATTTATGTTCATTCCTTCCTCACATTTAAGCTCTGAAATATGTGTAACTCATTATAGAATATAAATTTTTTATAGAGTTATTATCCATAAAAATTACTTGACTACAATATATTTGGTTATGTATTTATTATATACATGTTAACTTAAACTGTTGTGATTTAATTTTTAAAGTTAAGTACTTTAATTGTTTGTGGTTTTATCGTTATCAATTACATAGTGGATTTATTAAATCTATTACCCATAAAAAACAATTTTAAATGTGGTTTTTTTGGTATATTCATGATATCTAATTGAATTTATAAATAAATATATAATAACAAAATTAATATTTAAAATGATTAAAAAATCACTCTTTAATTATTCACTTTTAGATTTTTCTCACTTATTTGACGTAAGGTTAAGTGGATTGGTGTTTTTCAAATGTTTATTTTTGGTTCTTTATTTGTTAATCTCTAGTTGCTATTCACTTTGCATTTAGCATTATTTAATGATAAAAAGTTGGCTAGTTGTGATTGTAGATGCTGTAGATGAGTGTAAAATAAAAAGCAAGATTAAATATGATCCGTTGGCATTAGATATTTTTGCTAATATCATGCAATTTAGTCATTTTAAAATCACTAAAACTGAGCTAATAAGTAAAATTCAAGGCGAAGAATCTGCAGTATTTGAATCATACTTAAATAAAATACAAGTTCAATTGAAACAAAATTTACCCATAAAAATGGTATTACCTGCATTTCCAGCGAAATCACCGAATAGAAATAAGGCCCATGATAGCATCCCCGACATGGCTGATAATTTGGCATTACTTCATGGTAGGTGTGCTTTTGAGGAGCACACGGTAAGACATTTACGTAGGATCCAAATGCGATAGAATCGAGTATTGGTAGTGATTCGGCCACATTTGGATGTTTTTGCATTTTGACTATTGCATCCAAGCAATGGATTCATAAGGGCGCAATGTCATCGATTGTGGCCGACATGCACTGTCTTGATAATTACTGATAAGCAATTGCCAAGTTCCGTCCAATAATTTAGCTGAAAGCGAGAGATTTACTGGTTCGGGGCTAACGTTATTGGCGACCAGCACGCGCTGTCCCTGATGGCTTCGAGTGTAGCACCAGAGTTTATTATGCAGAGGGAGCAAATCCTGATAATTACCTTCGATGATAATAGGGTACTGTTTACGAATAGCGATAAGTTTTTGATAATGATAAAAAATAGAATTGGGATCATTTAGCGCAGCTTCGACATTGATGTGCTTATAGTTTTGGGCCACATCAAGCCAAGGTGCTCCCTTTGAAAATCCGGCATATTCACTGGCATCCCATTGCATAGGGGTTCGACCATTGTCACGGGATCGCGACACTATGATAGCCATCACCTCTTTATGACTCTTTCCTTGTTCGATATGCTGACGGTAGATGTTATGGGTTTCCACATCACGGTATTGAGCGATATCATCGAAGTGGGGATTGGTCATACCGATCTCCTCGCCTTGATAGATAAAGGGTGTTCCTTGCAGTAGATGCAGACCTGTTGCCAGCATTTTTGCGGAAATCACACGGTGAGTATTGTCGTTACCAAAGCGGGATACGATGCGTGGTTGATCGTGATTACACCAAAACAGCGCATTCCAGCCCCGCTTGTGCAGTCCTTGCTGCCAGGTGGTGAACAATGTTTTGAGTGCCAGCCAATCACACTCTGCTAGCTGCCATTTATTACCGTTAGGGTAATCCACTTTTAGATGGTGGAAGTTAAACACCATAGACAGCTCTTCACGTTTGGGAGCAGAGTAGAGCTGACATTGCTCCAGTGTCGTGGAAGACATCTCGCCCACGGTCATAAGATCAAAGGGTTTGAATACTTTTTGATTTAATTCATGCAGGTATTCATGAACCCTTGGACCATCGGTGTAAAAACGGCGACCATCTTGTTGTGGATCTTCACTACACTCGTTGGGAAAACTCTGATCTTTGCTGATGAGGTTGATCACATCGAGGCGAAATCCATCCATGCCTTTATTAGCCCAAAAACGCATGATGTCACATACTTGCTCACGTAAATCTGGGTTTTCCCAGTTGAGATCGGCCTGTTCTTTGGCAAACAAGTGCAGATAATATTGGCCACTGGTTTGATCTTTTTGCCAAGCATTACCACCAAACTTGGATGTCCAGTTAGTCGGTGGCGCGTCTTTATGACCATTGCGCCAGATATAAAAGTCACGCTTAGGACTGGTTGGATCGGCAATTGCTTCCTTAAACCAAGGATGTTCGGTGGAGGTGTGATTAACGACGATATCCATAATAATACGTAGGTCTCGACGTTGACATTCTGCTAGCAGCTGTTCGAAGTCGGCCATGGTGCCGTAAGCGGGATCGATACTGTAGTAATCACTAATATCATAGCCATTATCAATCTGAGGAGAGCTGTAGACAGGACAGAGCCATAGCGCCGAGACACCGAGCTGCTTGAGGTAATCAAGTTTGGCAGTGATCCCCTTAATGTCTCCGTGACCCTTGCCTGCGGAGTCGTTAAAACTTTTGGGATAAATTTGATAAATAGTGGCTTCACGCCACCATTCGTGCTGTGAGTTCATCGAATAGTTCCGCTCAATTGAGAAAGAAAGGGCCTTTGCCCTTAGATGATTTTAGGTGCTGTCATGCCACTGACTTGTAAGGTATTCGTTGCCTCTTTACGCTTATATACCATCATAGTTAGGACTATGGGGACCACGATAGCGACGAGCATAGCGATGGCGAAACTGCCCCAGTAAGCTGTTTGTATAGAGAGGATACCAGGTAGGCCGCCGACGCCGATGCTGTTGGCAAGTACGCCGCCAATACCACAAATACAAGCCGCTATCGCTGAGCCTATCATGGCGCATAACATCGGGAATTTGTAACGTAAGTTGATGCCATACATGGCTGGCTCTGTGACCCCTAGGTAAGCCGAGATAACCGCTGGGATGGATATTTCACGTTCATTGTATTTACGACTCACAAGCACAATACCTAATACCGCAGAACCTTGTGCTATGTTGCTCAAAGCGATCAGTGGCCAGATAGGCGTACCTCCCATTTGACCTATGAGTTGTAGATCGACCGCGTTGGTCATTTGGTGGACACCGGTTATCACTAAAGGTGCATATAAAAAACCGAATAAGGTCGCACCAATGGGAGCAAATTCGCCAGTGAGCGCCATTTTAGCTGCCCAGCCAACGCCATTGCCGATTTCACGTCCGATAGGTCCAATAATTGCGTGGGCCATAAACACGGTGATCATAAGTGATACTACAGGCACAAGCACTAAAGTAAGGTAACTTGGGACAATCTTTTTTAAACCCGTCTCGATAAATGCCAGTAGTAGACCTGCCAGTAGAGCGGGGATCACCTGAGCTTGATAGCCCACTTTATCGATGGTGAAAAAGCCAAAATCCCATATCTCAGGGATCTTGGCGCCGAGATCGTAGGCGTTCATCAGCTGAGGTGACACGAGTGTGATGCCAAGTACAATGCCAAGGATAGGCGTTCCTCCTAGCTTGCGTACTGTACTCCAGCAGATCCCCACGGGTAGGAAGAAGAAGATGGCTTCACCTATCAACCATAAAAAGTTGTAGATGCCAGTCCAGAACTGACTTCCTTGCATCAGTGGATGACCATCAACGAGATTGATATCACCGATTAGATTGCGAAAGCCCAAGATCAGTCCGCCAGCAATAATCGCTGGAATGAGTGGAATAAAGATTTCGGCAAAATGAGAGATGCTTCGTTCCAACCAGCTCATGTTCTGACGGGCTATCTGTTTGAGTTGTTCTTTGTCGACTTCACCGAGCTTGGTCAGTTTAACAAATTGCCGATGGAACTCTTCAACTTCGGTGCCTATCACGACTTGAAACTGACCGGCGTTGGCGAAACAACCTTTGACTGTTGGTAACGCATCTATGCCGGTAATATCGGCTTTAGCTGGATCATTGAGTACAAAGCGCATACGAGTGATGCAGTGACTGACGGTAACGATATTGTCGCGGCCACCGACGAGCTCAAGTAGTTGTGTGAGCTCCTGAGAATTTACTTTTGCCATTAGAAGGTCCTTGGTAATGACTGGGAACGTTCCCATTGTCACTTTTAAGGTTCAACTATCAATCATTAAATGGTCATAGTGTGATATAGATCACACAATAATAAGTGTAAAAAACACTCATTCAGTTGATTAGTGAATGTCTATTGAATAAGTGAACATTGGCATATTTTTTGTTTAGGTGTTTGTTGCTGATGTAAGTGTTCTAACAATAATCGTGCTGCTTGAATGCCAGCTTGTTCATATCCGAGTTCTACGCTAATGGTGTTTGGAAATAGAAATTTAAGGAGTTCACTGTGACCCACGCCACAAATGATGACCTCTGAACGTGCTTGACTTTGCACATAGTAAGCGCTGCCTAGCGCGAGAGTATCTGAGGCACAAATAATGGCTTGGGTGGTGGATTCAAGAATGTGAGCTGTGTTATCAAATGCGCTATGATAATTGAGCTCTCCGGTAGCGAAGCGAGGTGTGAGTTGATGTTTTTGACAAAAATCGAGGTAGGCGCGTGTGCGTCGTAATCCCGTGGTTTCATCCTTGTCATCAACTCCAATGAAAGCAATGTGTCGCTTACCAAGATCATACAGGTGCTGACAACTGAGTTCGATGGCACGGGCATCATCATAACAAACAGATGAAAACCCATCAGTGGGCCAGGCCAGTAAAACCAAATTATGCTGCCAATTTTTTAGCTCAAACGAAGTGATACCACAAAAACCAAATAGTAGCACACCATCTACACCACGTTGTTTAAGGGTGTTTAGGCAATGCTCGACGCCTTCGGTGGTCATCTGGCTTTCCATCAATAAGGTATCGTAGCCATGTTGAGTGAGAATATTGAGAATACCGCGGATCACCTTATTTTCAGAGGCCGAGTCGAGTCGAGTGAGGATCACGCCTATCACCATTGAGCGTTTGGTGCGCATTGCTTTGGCGGAGCGACTGGGAACAAAACCGACTTCATCGATAAAGGCTTGTACTTTATCCCGAGTGTCAGGTTTGACTTTTGGATCTTGGTTGATAACACGTGAGACGGTCGATTTACCTACACCACACATACGAGCGATATCAAGGATCGTTAGATTTTGTGCCATGGAGGTTCCTTAAGCAGCATGATGAGATGAGCGGTGCCAGTGTCGTCATGGTTAACTATTGTGAGCAACACTGGCTAAGGCGTTAGTGCGTCACTGACTTTATCTTATTTTTTTACTTAATCTTTATCTTCAAGTGAATAAGGCAGTGGCTGAATGTGCAGGGTTGAGTTTTCATCACCTGCGACTCTAAGTACGCTTGAGTTGTCGGTATCATTAGGCAGTACCGCAGTTAATAGAACCTGCTCACTCGATTGCACCACTTCTATAATCGTGCCGACTTTTTTAAATCCATCTTCAAGAGCGAGTTCTAATCGGCTGTCTACTAACAGAGGTTGTGAACTCGTGCCTGCAAGAATATAGAGTGCACGTTTATTGCCACCGCGATACTTCATACGCGCTATGGTTTCTTGGCCCATGTAGCAGCCTTTTTTAAAGCTGATACCATTAATGGCTTGTAGGTTACACATTTGAGGAACAAATTGCCCTTGGTGTGATGCGGCTAAGTTAGGATATCCCGCTTGTATTTCAAGTGCTTGCCAAACACTTTGATCTTGAATTGGTTGTGTTATTGAACTTGTCAGAGCTTCATATGAAGCCGTTTTTATGATGATGATAAAACGCCCTTCATCTTTAAGCAGTACGCCACCAGAGATTGTCGTGAGTGGATGGTTTACTTCGCCAAAGTGCTCAGCTATCCAAGTCGGTGCCTGCTCACCTGCGACGCCTAAGATAATCCAATCAGTGGTAACATCCACAAGATCAACTTTACTGAATACTGCATATTTAGCCAATTGAGGTAGATCTACCGCTAAGGTGTCTGATGGCATCATCATAAAGAGCGCGTCTTCAACGACAAAGGTTCTGAAACTGGCTAACATCTTACCTTTAGGATCACAATGTGCGCCCCAGCCCCACTGATGACTTTCAAGTGAACTGATATCTGTCGTAACCTGGCCATGCATAAAAGTGCGGCCTTGTTCACCAGTAACACTCATTAATCCCATGTGAGATAAGTTAGCAAAAGTAAGCTGAGAGTGGGGAGTGTTGGGATTCAAAGAGTGCAGAGAAGCTGACTGGGTCATATCATTATCCAAAATAGGGCGTTAAGTGGAAGAATTGTAACGCCAAATAGGGGCTACGGATATAAATACGGCGTATCATTTTATAATAATACGCCGTTCGTGATTAGCTTGGCTGTTTACGCTTAGTGAAGTAGGCGAGTACGTATGGTGCCTTCAATGGCTTTCATTTCTTCCAAGGCTTCATCAGCCTGATCTGAATTGACTTCCATGACCACATAACCAATCTCAGCTGTGGTTTGTAGGTATTGGGCTGCAATGTTAATTCCCTTTTCTGCAAACGCTTGGTTAATTTTGATCAATACGCCTGGACGGTTATGGTGTATGTGCAGTAAGCGAGACGTATCTTTATGTTGTGCTAGTGAAACTTCAGGAAAATTGACAGCCGTCACAGTTGAACCATTATCTGAATACTTAGCCAGTTTTCCTGCGACCTCTATACCAATATTTTCCTGCGCTTCTTGAGTACTGCCTCCGACATGAGGTGTTAAAATGACATTATCTAAGCCACGGAGCGGGCTGATAAATTCATCACTATTAGATTTCGGTTCAACAGGGAAAACATCGATTGCCGCACCTGCTATTTTTTCTGCTTTAAGTACTGAAACTAGCGCATCGATATCGACAACAGTCCCACGAGAAGCGTTGATTAAGATACTGCCTTTTTTCATGTAAGCCAGTTCAGTTTCACCAATCATTTCTTTTGTTTGTGGTGTTTCAGGTACATGTAAACTGACGACATCAGCAAGAGACATTAATTCTTGCATAGAGTGAATTTGTTGAGCGTTGCCTAAGGGGAGCTTGTCCTCTATATCGAAAAATACAACCCGCATACCCAGTGTTTCGGCTAAAATACCTAATTGAGTCCCTATATGGCCATAACCTATCACACCCAGTGTTTTTCCTCGAGCTTCAAAGCTGCCACTGGCACTTTTAAGCCATCCACCACGATGTGCCATGGCATTACGCTGAGGAATACCACGAAATAGCATGATTATTTCACCGAGTACCAGTTCTGCTACGCTGCGAGTGTTAGAAAAAGGCGCGTTAAATACAGGCACACCGAGCTTCTCTGCAAATTTGAGGTCAACTTGATTCGTTCCGATACAAAAACAACCAATCCCGACCAGTTTTTCAGCTTTTTTTAACACAGTTGCTGTTAATTGAGTACGGGATCGTAGACCAACAAAGTGCGCATCTTGTATCGCTGTCATTAAGTCTTCTTCACCGAGAGAGGCTTTGTGGTATTCAATATTACTGTAACCTGCACGTTTGAATACATCTACTGCAGATTGGTGAACGCCTTCCAAAAGCAGGATTTTGATCTTATCCTTGTCCAGCGAATGCTTAGTCATGATTTAGGTACTCTCTTCAATTGTTGATAGTATGTCATTAAGGTATTTTACAGGCACTAAATTAGCACCTTTTTTGTTGTGTGTGGAGGGCTAGATGGCTAAAGTTATTATTCTTACGACAGAACAATCTAATATAGACCTAATACGAGGTGGTAATTTTGAGTAAGCATATGATTTGGATAGTTATATATCTATTTGTGTTAATCTGGTCTGGTATTGAGCCTAAAGATCAATTTACTTGGTTTTTGGAGGTTGCCCCTGCTTTAGTGGCTGTACCTGTGCTCATTGCCACCCGAAAAAGGTTTCCACTGACACCGCTTGTGTATGTATTGATATTGATCCACAGTCTTATTTTAATGGTGGGTGGTCATTATACTTATGCAGAGGTCCCCTTATTTGATTGGTTGGCTCAATTGCTTGGTAGCGAAAGAAATAATTACGATAAATTGGGCCACTTTGCTCAAGGATTTATACCAGTACTCATTGCTAGAGAGGTTTTCATTCGTAATGAGGTGGTGAAAGCAGGTGGCTGGTGTAGTTTTATTTGTATCTGCTTCGCGCTGGCTTTATCGGCATTTTATGAATTAATAGAGTGGTGGGTGGCTTTATTGACCGGTGAAGATGCAGAAGCTTTTTTAGGCACCCAAGGTTATATCTGGGATACGCAATCTGATATGGGAATGGCATTGCTAGGTGCCATCGTCGCGCTATTGGTCTTGGTAAAAACTCATGATAAGCAGTTATCCGCGTTTAAATCGGCTACTGATTAATCTTAATTCAGCTTTTTATTTTATATTCAATGATGCATTTTTTGACTTGGGGACTTTTTAGCGGTGAAGCATCGTGCTTAAGTATTATTTAACACTAAATCAATGTTTTTATTACCTAAGGTCACAAATAATGCTATTAAAATTGACTAAAAGGAGACAGAATACACATATGAGTATGTTGTTGAGATGATTTATGTGTTTTAAAGGGATAACCCCTTTCAAGGAGGAAGTAAATGAATAAAATTGATGAGTTAGTATTTCTTCATCAGGTGTCAACGCCATGTCGTTTGGCTATTTTAGCCGAATCCATTGGAATTAAGACTCGTATTGTTAAACAGGTGTCTGAGCTAGCATCTAAAAGTGATGGAAATAGTTTTTACTTTATATGTCAAGAAGGGGCGGCCTTAGACAGTCGAGGTATTCCCTTAATCGCTATGCGTCTAGTTTCCCATGTACCAGTAGCACTGTATCAGGTCGATAGGAATACGTTAGATCCCGCCTCCGCTATGCTGTTGGGGATCCGCGGATTACTTTATTCAGATCAGCGTATCGATGTAATGTTGACAGGTTTAAGAAGGATGGTAGCTGATGAACTTTGGTATGAGAGTAGTCTTATCAGCAAGATAGTTCGGCAGTTGGTCGATCGTCTAGACACAGGTAATGAATACTGTGCTGAGGTAGAAAATATATCACAGCTTTTAACAAAACGGGAACGCACCATTATTGAGTTTGTGTCTAGTGGTGCTCGAAATAAAGAAATCGCAGATAATTTGTGCATTAGTGAACATACAGTAAAAGCCCATGTTTCTTCTATTTTTAGAAAAACACAGTCCCGTAATCGGGTTGAATTACTTCGGTGGGCGCAAAATTATGGCGATCAGTTAGCACTTTGTTCTTAGTTTTATAGCATGATACTCACGTTAGCTCTGCATACTTTTTGCTGCATGCCATGATAGTGTTGAGCAAAGCGCTTGAGCGTCATAAAAGGTCATATGATTAACGGTGATCATGCCGTTAATTCATTTAGCGGGAATTCAAAGCCCTGCAGGCAATGACTGTATTTGCTCCTGCAATACAGACATCTATCAGATCCATGTGGCTAGTTGATGATTGCAGCTAATCGTTATTGTCGGCTCTGGCTTCCTCGGTAACTGCTTCCTGCGTGACTCTCGATAATTGTTCTACCTTTTCCCATCCATGGACTCCTACCTCGATATAGCCGTATTTGGTCCTAGTTCCTGTTATATTTACATTATTCAACACGGCATGCGAGGCTTTGAAACTCGTCTAGGTTGTATATGTTTGAATACTCCTCTGCAGTGAAGGCTTTTTATGTATTTGAAGTTTCTTTGTAGGTGGGTAAACTGAAAGTTTCTGATGATAAAAAGGTAGCACTAATGAGTATTTGGTTTAGACCTGTAAGCTTAGATGATTTAGCTGAAATGGACTCAGGTATGCATGGAAAGGGAACTTTGATGCAGACCATGGGAATAAAAATTTCTGAGATCGGTGATGATTATATGAAGGCGACGATGTTGGCGTCTCCGGCTGTGCATAATCCTCTTGGTATTGTCCATGGAGGGGCTAATGTAGCGTTAGCCGAAACAGTAGCGAGTTATGCCGCTAATTTTGCCGTTGATTTTGAAAAGTATTATTGCGTCGGTCAGGAAATCAATGCTAACCACCTAAAAGCATCCCGTAATGGAGTGTTAACGGCCACCACTAAAGCGATTCATTTAGGTAAGCGAAGTTCTGTATGGGAAGTACTTATTCATAATAGTGCAGGTGAGCTGTGTTGTATCTCTAGAATGACGGCAGCGGTTGTTAAGCGTTAACATTATGATTAGATTTTGATGACTTGTGTTTATTCATCTTAGTCATCATCACTTTTAATTCGAAGTCGAGAGGCTATCCCCAAACGACCTCAAGATGCATGACTCAGCCAGTCCAGAAGTGACCGAGTTCAAGGGCGTTAATTGCTCCTGCATTAACGACATTCCCATCTCTGCCTTATTTCAACCATCCTAGGGGACTCAGAAACGAGCATATTGAAGTAGCTTGGGTATATGGCAATGGGTCGGATATCTGACCTCTGTTGTTTCCATATCATTGATGATGTCTAACGTAAAAAAATCACCTCAGTGTGATCTAATAAGAGGCTCTATTTGTGGTTTATGGTCTAGTTAACCTGAGCTCGGGTTAAGCAGCGCCGCTTAATATCGCTATTTTGGCCCCTATCTTTGTTGTGCTTTCTAGTCATAGCCAGCTATTACGTACGAAATCCCGCCTTGATATCGACAAAAATGTCGGCATTAAGCAAGTGGGTGAGTGAACAACGGTCGAGTAAAGTTTAACTTTTTGATTTTAAGTAAAAAATTAAACGTATCTGACACTCGTTATCCCGAGTTCAGGTTAGTTATTGTTGTAATAATGTCGTATTTCATTAATCTCAATATTATCGAATATTTACAATCTCTTTTTACTGTTAGTTTAATCTGTTTTAATCGTTTTACTGGCTTGTTGTTTTTGATTATTCTTAATACATCGACATATTTACTCGTTATTTGCATTTTTAGAGGGCACTATCATGACAACAATTTATGATCTTATTGAAAATTGGGTTAATGATAAGCGTACAGATTTGCTTTCTTGATGTACTGAATAAACCAGTTTTTCAGACTAATGTTATAAATCTAACGGTATATTGAAGATTTTTTAAGCTGAAAACTAACTTTGTTATATTAATTTATATGAATTCTAGGAGTTTATTATGGATAAGAAATTAACCACAGCGTTTGGCGCACCCGTAGCAGATAATCAAAATGTTAAAACAGCTGGGAAGCGTGGTCCCATGTTGCTCGAAAATGCTTGGTTTATAGAGAAGTTAGCCCATTTTGATCGGGAAGTCATTCCTGAGCGTCGTATGCATGCCAAGGGGTCTGGTGCGTTTGGTCGTTTTACTGTGACCCATGATATTAGTGAGTTCACTAAAGCAAAATTATTTGAGTCTGTGGGAAAAGAAACAGAAGTTTTTGTTCGTTTTTCAACCGTTGCTGGTGAGCGTGGCGCAGCTGATGCCGAGCGTGATATTCGCGGTTTTGCCATTAAGTTTTACACAGAACAAGGTAATTGGGACTTGGTGGGTAATAATACGCCTGTTTTTTTCCTTAAAGATCCGCTTAAATTCCCCGATCTTAATCATGCGGTGAAACGCGATCCTCATACGAATATGCGTAGTGCTAATAATAATTGGGATTTTTGGACGCTATCACCAGAGGCTTTGCATCAAATAACGCTCACCATGGGTGATCGTGGGATCCCCAAAACGTATCGTCATATGGATGGTTTTGGTTCGCATACATACAGCTTTATCAGCAAAGATGATAAACGTTACTGGGTTAAATTTCATTTTAAAACTCAGCAAGGTATTGAAAATTTATCAGATCAACAAGCGGCAGACATTATCGCCAACGATCGTGAAAGTCATCAAGCGGATCTATTGCATTCAATTGAACAAGGGGATTTTCCTAAGTGGACGTTTTACGTACAGTTAATGGAAGAGACGGCAGCAGGTGAATGTCCGTTTAATCCTTTTGATTTAACAAAAGTATGGCCACATAAAGATTACCCATTGATCCAAGTCGGTGAATTGGAGCTTAACCGTAATCCAGATAACTATTTTGCTGATGTTGAACAAGTCGCGTTTGCCCCGACTACGATAGTACCTGGGATCGGTTTTTCACCAGATAAAATGTTGCAGGGACGTCTATTCTCTTACGGTGATGCGCAAAGATATCGCCTAGGTGTTAACCATAGTCATATTCCGGTCAATGCGCCTAAATGTCCATTTCACTCTTACCATAGAGATGGATTGATGCGTACAGATGGCAATGCCGGTCGCACTATCGGCTATGAGCCTAATTCTCAAGGTCAATGGCAAGAACAAGCCGATTTTAGTGAGCCACCGATGCAGATCGACGGGGATGCAGATGCTTACAGTCATCAGGATGAGGATGATTACAGTCAAGCTGGTGATCTGTTTAGGTTGATGGATCACGATGAACAGCAAAGATTGTTTGCCAATACGGCAGCCTCTGTTGGCGGCGCGGATCGACATATTCAGATCCGCCATATTCAGAATTGCATGAAGGCTGATATCGCTTATGGTGAAGGTTTAGCTAAAATACTTGATATTGGTGCTGAAGAGTTGTAATACCCCTTAGGTTATTCGATGTATATAAAGCCAGAATAGGTAAACTATTCTGGCTTTTTTATGTGTATTTTTAAATGTGATCGCCTATATACCCAAACGATCTCAATCACTGTATTGTTCAGCTACCCTACGAATGACGCTGAAATAAGTATCTTGAAGTGGAATGTTTGAGCGCCTTCCATAGGACGGGTTTCAAAGTCCTTACCTTATAGTGCTTTGAATTCCCGCTGAATGTATATATAGGCATAGGCACATGCTTGGTTGTTAGTGCCACAATACGTTCTCGAAAGTGATTTTTAAAAATTAGATAATGAATTGTTTCATTTTTGTTTTTTGGCATAATTTGTTCACAAGTGGCTTGCCGACTGGGTTTGGCTCTGTTACTGTCCTTCCAAGTCATTTTCAAAGAGAAAATATGTGATGAAATTTGTGTATATGTTGGTTGCTCGATTTATTCAGCCTTAATGGCCTTGTCGATAGGATAAACAACTATTAACTCGCCATTGAGGCCAATTGTGATCAATCAAGGTTCATAGACCAGATTCGATTGGGGCGGTTAATCATGATGTCATATCTTGCTAACTAACACTTTATACCAAATCGTTCTAAATCAGACCTACTTAAAATCAATAATAAAAATATATCTAACAGGACAAATTTGTGAATTTTAAAATGCTCGGTTCCATTTCTATCGTTGCAGGTACGGCAATTGGTGGCGGCATGTTAGCCCTACCTTTGGCTACAGCGTCATTAGGCACATTACCTGCGCTTTTACTGTTGGTGGTTATTTGGGGGATCTCGATTTATACCTCCTTATTAATGCTAGAAATTAACTTACGTACTGGAGTGGGAGATAATGTCCATGTGATAACCGGTAAGTTGCTGGGTCGAGGAGGGCAGTTAATCCAAGGCGCTTCTTTTATGAGCTTGTTGTTTGCACTGACCATGGTTTATTTGATGGGGGGAGCCGAGTTACTTGGAACACGCTTCGACACTCTCGGCATCACCATAGATAACCAAGTGGCAGTGTTATTATTTACCGTCTTTTTTGGTGGCATGATTGGCATTGGAGTAAAGTGGATCGATAAAGTTTCTCGGGTGCTGTTTACCTCTATGGTGGTTCTATTAGTGATTGTTGTCACTTTTTTACTGCCAGAAGTCGATCTTACTTCAGCTTTAGCGAGCACTGGTGGGGATGTCGTTACGGGTAGTGAGCTGAATAATTTATGGCTAGCGGCTATTCCTATAGTGTTTACGTCGTTCGGTTTTCATGTGTGTATTGCGACCATAGTGCGTTATTTAGACGGTGATGCCATGTCATTACGTAAGGTACTCATTATAGGCTCAACCATTCCTCTAGTGTGCTATATACTATGGTTGATGGTGACTCTGGGCACATTAGGTGGTGAAACTGTACATGGTTTTGCAGGTTCATTGCCACTGCTTGTGACCTCACTGCAAAGTTTAGCGCAATCAGAAGCGCTTAAGCAGTGCATCGACTTATTTGCTAATTTGGCACTTATCACTTCTTTCCTCGGCGTGACCATCAGCTTGTTTGATTATGTTGCGGAGTTGACTCGTGCTAAAGATGATGTTTTTGGCAGAACTAAAACTTGGTTAATTACTTTTGTTCCCCCACTGTTATGCGCGCTTTATTACCCTAATGGTTTCTTTAAGGTATTGGGTTTAGCCGCCATCCCTTTAGTGGTGATGATTGTCTTTTTACCAATAGTGATGGCACTTAAACAGCGTAAGCAGAATCTAGGTGGTTATGAAGTTTGTGGTGGTAATGTCGCTCTGGGGATAGCAGGCCTATTGGGTGTGGGGATTATTATTGCCCAGTTGCTAGTGGTACTCTAAATGTGATGCTGTAAATCTATTTTTCCTTATTAAGCAGTGACATTTTGTAAGGAAAAGCATCAAAGAGGGCTTTAGTTATGCCGTCTTATGATAAAGTCGAGCTTGAATAGCAATATTTAACTCGGCTTTTTTATTGGATAACATTTAGTAAAACAGCGAATTATGTGTTGCAGTACATACAAAATAAAACAAAAATAATTAAAAATGGATTTAACAAAATGAAGAAATTACTGCTTACTGTCGCCGTTGTAGCCTCTTTTGTGGCACAGGCCGATGAAGGAATGTGGCAACCATATCAACTGCCAGCAATGGCCGAAGAACTAAAAGCAAAAGGATTAGAAATTGATGCTAATGCTATCTCTAAATTGACAGAATTCCCGATGAACGCGGTGATCAGTTTAGGGGGGTGTAGCGCATCATTTGTCTCTCCTAAGGGGCTGGTTGTGACTAACCATCACTGTGCCTACGGCTCAATTCAATATAATTCGACACCAGATAAAAACTTACTTAAAGACGGTTTTTTAGCTAAATCTTATGCTGAAGAGTTACAGGCGACGCCGGGTTCTCGTATCTATGTGACCGAAGCGGTGACCAATGTTACAGATAAGGTTAAAAAGGGCTTAGAAAACAAAGTTGGTAATGATTTTTATCAAGGCATAGAAGGCAAAGAAAAATCATTAGTGGCTGAATGTGAGGCTGAAAATGGTTATCGTTGTCAGGTTTATAGCTTTCATGGTGGTCTTGAATATTATTTAGTTAAACAACTTGAAATACGTGATGTGCGCCTTGTTTATAATCCCGCGGGTAGTGTGGGGAAATATGGTGGCGATATCGATAATTGGATGTGGCCGCGTCATACTGGTGACTTTTCTTTTTACCGTGGTTATGTTTCGAAAGAGGGTAAACCTGCTGATTTTAGCAAAGATAATGTCCCCTATGAGCCAAAGAGTTTCTTGAAGGTCTCAGCTAAAGGGGTGAGCGACGGTGACTTTGTCATGGTTGCAGGTTATCCAGGCCGCACCAACCGTTATCGCACCGCCAATGAAGTTGAAAATACCTTTGAATGGTCATACCCTGAAGGCAAGATGCTGCGCGAGCGCTTTATTGACGTCATCAAAGAGACCACGGAAGAAGGAAGTGCTGAACGGATTAAATATAAAAGCTTGATTGCAGGTTTAGCTAACTATGCGAAAAACTTTACTTCAATGATTGAGTTTTATGCCAAGTCGACTATGCTCGATGATCGTAATGAGCGAGAGTCTCAGTTGGAGAGCTGGATCAATAAGGACAGCAAGCGTCAACAGCAATACGGCAAGACATTGGCTGAATTAGACAGCTTAATTGCTGAAGGTCAAGAGCATCAAGCTCGAGATATTATCTTAGGGTATATTCGTTACACGACGATGGTGCCGACAGCGAAAAAACTGTATCGATTAGCGAACGAGAAGCAACTCGATGATATGGAACGCGAACCAGGTTATCAAGAGCGTGACATGATCCGTTTTAAATCTAGCATAGAACGCATTGATCGCCTTTACGCTGCTAGTGTCGATAAAGCACTCTTGTTTGATATGTTAAAGCGTTACGCAGCATTGCCATTAAGTGAACGTGTTCCAGCTTTGGATAAAGTGTTCGACATAGATAACACATTAAATGAACATAAATTACATCAAGTTTTAGATAATATGTACAACAAGACCAAACTTGGGGACATGGATACTCGCCTAGGCTGGATAGATAAGTCTGTTGCTGATTTTAAGTCATCAAGTGATCCTTTCATTCAGTTCGCGGTTGCCATGTATGACACTGATATGGCAAAAGAGAGAAAAGAAAAAGACCTTAGCGGTAAGTTAATGAAAGTACGTCCCTTGTATATGAAGGCTATTATTGCTTTTAATACCGAACAAGGTAAAGCGGTCTATGCTGATGCGAACTCAAGCTTACGAGTGACCGTCGGGCATGTAAAAGGTTACTCACCTCAAGATGGCTTAAAAGCGGTCCCCTTTACTCGTTTAGAAGGCATATTGGCTAAAGATACTGGTGCTGATCCTTTTGATGCACCGTCTAAGCAACTTGAGCTCATTAAACAAAAACGCTATGGCGATTACTACGTAAAATCACTTGATTCAGTACCGGTTAATTTCTTATCAACCTTAGATACTACTGGTGGGAATTCAGGCTCACCCACCTTAAATGGTCGTGCTGAGCTGGTGGGGTTGTTATTTGATTGTGTGTATGAAAGCATTATTGGTGATTGGGCTTACGATCCTCAATTTAACCGTTCTATTCAAGTCGATAGCCGCTACATGTTATGGGTGATGAAGTATCTCGACGGCGCTGATAACTTGTTAGCCGAAATGGAGATTGTGCATTAATTATTATTTCGCTTAATGAGTGATAAAAACGCAGGTTTTGAGATTAAATGGGGGATTAAAATGAAAATTTTACTTCCCATTTTTTACTTGTCGGATAACAAGTTGGACATATCTTTTAGTGTCGTGTTCCTTTGGCTGATTTGATGCCGCCAATTGGCTTATTGATAACCATAGACTCATTGGTGTTTATTGCTGGCAGTAAGCTGATGTGTAAGTCATCACTCGGCACGCTGTGAATATATCCCTATACGCTCTGCGATTTCCAATAACATTCCCTGTTAATAGCCAGCTCGATATCTCTATCTCTCGCTCAGAGAGTTCTACTATGTCGAACTTCGCCCTTAAACCCAAGTCCTTGAGCTCACTGACACCTGATTATTTATCTCTTCGATTTAGCTTTAGTGATTGCTAACGCGGTTTTGGGCAGAAATCAGATAGCTAATTGTCTCTAAAGCGGATGGTTCAGATTAGAAAAAGTATCTTAGATTCTTTGTAGAACCAAATTTGATCCGTCCCCTTTATCATCGTAGGGTTAACCATGAATCGCAGAGACCAAACGTTGCTTTCACCAACAATATGTGTGAGGGAGTACCCAGCATACTAAAGATGTGCCTATCTTTTCTCTATCTTTTCTCTATCTTTTCTCTATCTTTTCTTTAGTCATGTGCGGAGCCGCATGTAGGGTGGTGTGGGGGCTAGAGGCTAGACACCTCCGGCTACCTGATTAGGCAGCAGTAGCACACAGCTTTAATTTCATTGGCTGAACAGAAATCATTGATGCTTCTCGAAGCTTTTCCAAAGGGCCATAAGGCTCAAATCCATAAGATTCATATAATTTTACAGCCTGTTTATTGATCGTTGTTACTGCTAAAGAAATATAATCTAAATCAGAGTCTTTTGCCCATGCTATGATATTTTTAAGTAATAAACTACCAACTCCCTGACCGCGAACATCGGGTGAAACCCACATTTGATAGATATGAGCAGTTTTATCTTGGGGATTATGAAGCAGTCCCCAAGCTAGGCCAATTGCGACACCATTTAGCTCAGCAATAAGTGGCAGTGCATATTTCGCCCTATTATCGGGATTAAGACGAGTGACCCACTCATCCCTCGAAAATAAAGACTCTTGTTCAAAACGACTACCAAACGAATCAGGGGAGTCTTGAAGAGACATGAGGCGGAGATCTCTATATATTGCCCAATCTTCCTTATTTATGACTCTTATATTCAACCTACTCACCTTTGCTGCCTAACAGTTTATTAGGAGGAGAAACACACTTTTTCTTCAATGCATTATTTCCACCTATAATTTTATTGTCTGTCACTTTATATTAACAATCACATTGAATCAATTGGTTATCATATGCTGTAGTGCTCACGATGCTATTGAGCAGCATTTAAAATACCATATCTTTTGCCTTTCTAACTCCTCTTTGTTCACATTAGCTTTTCTACCGTTTTCATTGGTAGAAGCATGCGACGCATCCATTATGTTCACACAATACTTCAAAGCCAAATTTTATATAGAATGTCTGTGCTGAATCAGTGAGGCAGTCCACGATAATAGCATATGCTATTTCTCGCATTGACTTCTTTTGGTAGTGATACCACTCAAACAACCTTTGCCGTTCCCACTGAGTTAAATGGTTGTATTGTTTTCCCACAAGCACCTCCTAATATTTTAAAAAAGTATAGGTTGTGCACTTCTAGGTTGAACGTGGCTATCCAACTTCTAAAGTTTTGGACCCACTTTAACAGAACTCCTTCTCGACGATTTAACTTTCTTATCAGCCCGAATGGTTCAGGGAAAACAGCGGGGTTGCAGGCTCTTTGTCGTATGTTTGCTCTTGACCCTTCATTACGTCGTATTAAAAAATCTGACTTCCACGTTCCATATAATGAAACTGAAATTCCCGAAGAGCGCCCCCTTTGGATTGAAGCTGATTTTCAATTTCACGAACTGACTGATGAAGCAGGTAATACAATTGTAGCGCCTCACTTTGGTCACATGAGGCTAGATGATAATGGTGACGGCATTCCGCGTGTTCGCTTTAGGTTAGTATCGGACTCTTCGCTTAAATGTGTAAATAATCTCAAAAACGAAAAGTGGTAAACGATTACTTTTCAACGCCGATCGATAATTTGTTTAAGCTTGCCGGTGCGGGAATTTGTTTCTAAGCCTTCTAAAGGCACCAGCTTAATATCAATAGGTAAAATATGTCCCTTTTCAACCTCCTTAAGATATAAAGGCCTTGCCTGATAAAACAGCTCTCTAACTGCTGGTATGATACTATCATCATGATCAAATAGAGTTGCTAAATTTAGACAACAGGTATCCAAACATTGCTTCCGAGTAATAATAAGTTGAAAGCTAATGATACCTAATGACCTATCAAGACTTGCCACAAAATGTTCTAGATCTTGTCTATATAGAGTAACAACGCCTACTCTTGCCCCTTGCTCGGATCTTCCTAGAATTCTAAAACGTTGGTTAACATCAAGCCACATTCCTCGATCACCAACAGGGTAACGAATGATCGGCATTAATTTTCTAGATAAATTAGTATAATACAGAGCGCCTGGGCGTCCAGGTTCTACAATCACCGCACCAGTCTCATCATCAATGATTTCCATGATGGTGTTATCAAAAACAAGATGCTCATTGTATCCTAAGTTCGGATTAACGTAACCTAAATGTCCTGCATCGACGCTGGCATAACCAATAGAAGATATTCGAATATTAGGAAACATATCGGTAATTTTTTGCCGTTGATCGGGATAAAAGGACTCACCACCAAAAAGCAATGTCTCTATGTGTTGGCCTTGACCGCGGTTAAACAGCTCTTCCAGTAATTGAATTAAGGTGGTGGGCACGCCGGCGAGTACATTTAATTGGTATTCTTCTATATTGGAAATCATGTCTTCAATAGTGCACAAACCAGTAATAGGAAAATGCATGATTTCGGTAGAACAATATTCGAGAGATTTCATAATAAACACGAAAGAAGCGTATAAATCACCAACGTAAAACAGGTTAGCAACTCGATCCCCTGACGTTAACCCGATAGATTCCATTCCCAGTCCAAAACAATGGGTAAAATTTTCCCATTCAGCTTGGCTAAAAACAGAAAATTTAGGTTTACCCGATGTACCGCCGCTTTTAAAGAATACACCTTTATTCATACTTCCGGTAAGCAACTGGTTATTGTCAAACGTATTGGCCTGCCAAAATTTATCTAAATCAATCAGGGGTAACTCTCTGGTAAGAAGGTTTTCATCTATTACTATTCCTTTATATTGTTCACGATAAAAAGGAGAATGTTCCTTAGCATATTGAGCTAAATAACTGAGTGGATATTTGACTATCATACGACTAAATCCTCAGTTACAATATGACATAACTTTCCACTCGCAGTCGTGCGTATCATCTCGCTAGCCGGAATAGGTTTGACTGAAACAGTTAAGGTTTGATCAACATTAACGCATTCATTGATATCAGCGTATCGTTCCAGGAGTATTTTCTCTAGTTGCTGTGTCGATACATTCGCCTGAACAATATTCTGCTGGTCAACTCGAAGTTCAATATGATCTTTTTTCAAGGACTTTTTCAGCATCAGTTGCAACTCCCCTTGATATTCACCATATTGCGAAAATAAAGAAACAAATTTATTATAATTAAAAAAACTACCGGAAATTTTAAATACGTCACCACTGCGGCCTAATAATTTGAACTTTGGCGACTGGCGCAAACACGGACAGTTACCAAATACCCAATGACCTAAATCTCCTACATCATAGCGGTGAATTGCCTGACCTTCTCTGACTTTTGAGCTAAAGACTAAACGACCAACCTCTTGGCCCGAAATGGCTCTATCAGCATCTTGACATAAGATCTCTAGGTGTTGTAACTCCTGATTAAGGTGATGTTCTCCGTTATCACAGTGTTCACACTGAAACCCAAGAGGACCGGCATCGACAGAGCCGTAACTGGCTGAGCGGATAATATCTATGCCAAAAGTTTGCTGTAAATAACGGCGTTGCCCATCGCTAAAAGCCTCACCACCATAGAAAACCTTTTTAATACCACCATAGGCTTTCAGTATCCCTTCATTTTCACGAAATAATTGCATCAGATATGACGGCATACCCAGTAGCGTTGTTACTTTAAATTGCACGATACTTTGACTGACAAAAGCTAAATCTGGATAGGCTGCCATAGGCAAATGTTTTGTCTTTAAGAATTCTAAGATAGTAAAGAAACTGAGAAATCCACCATACAGTCCACCTGAAAAAAATAGATTCATACAGAGGTCATTTTCACAATCAAGCCCAGCTGCACGCAGCCCATCAGCAGCCACTTGCATTTGGGTATAATAGTCATCATAGGTAAAAAAACTATATGCTGTCTTACCACTGCTGCCACCACTTTTAAAATACAGATCTTTCGCAATATCTTGGTCAGATAATTGTTGATAATTGTCTTTACTCATAACAGGCAATTTAGGGTCATGGAAGATTTGCTGATTTTTGTGCTCAAGTTCTGATAAGTGATTCAAATGCCCTAAGGATATTGGCGGTGCCACAGAGACCCGTTGCATGTAGGCTAATAAGGCATAACGCCCATCATGAGGCTCTCCCATATAGGATGCTAACATCTCACCGGGTCGACGAATTCGCGTCACTCCAGCATCCAAAAATAATCCCATTAAATCACTGTATTCGTTATCATCACAACAAAGTCCAACGGTTTGTAAGTAATCTCGAAAAGGAGATAACTCCTGATGAATATTTTTTCTTAATAACGGCTTAAGCCAAATATTACGATACAGAGGTGACGTTCTTAGGCTGGATTCTTGCTCTAACAACAGACTTACAGCCGTGGCTTTATCATTTAATAAGACTTTATTTGTTAGTAAGGATTCTAGTGCATGTAATTCTACTGTATTGGTAATTTCTGCCTGCTCTGCCTCATCGGGCAAGGTTGAGGGGATGCTCTGGGAAACTTCAACTAAATAAGGCAAAAGGCGCTGGCCAAAGTCTTGTAGCTGTTGATAATCGTCTACTTCAAGGTAAAGGGTTTGTGGGCTAGAACAGGCCTTTTGATCAAATAGGCAGATATCTTTAGCCAGAGCTTTAAGTTCAACTGACTCTATTTGTGTGTATTTTGCCTTTGAGACAAAAGCTAAGGAAATTTTAGGGCCCCAATCGATGATTTTTTTAACCGCTGAGACTTTGGCTTTAACCCCAGCCACACTGGCTTCTCCACCCCAAACACATATCCCATCACTCATATTAAGAATTTTGTCCAGTATTTTGCTCTGTGAACTTAAATGAAGCACATGGACGCGATCACGAATCATATTATCGGTATCAAACTCAATCATTTGTTCGAAAAATTTTGCCGCAAAAGGTAGGTCTGAATGACTGATTTTAATTAGATTAATATTCCCCGTCAGTAAGCCTTCTATTGCACTTAAGGATGAAACAGTCAGAGCATTAGCGGGGGTAATATGGGTTAAAATACCCAAGGAAACATAACCTTCATAGATGGGGTCCCCCCCTGTAATACGCCTTAATTCAAACGGATCACTAAAAAAGTCTTGGCCTAATTCTCGCTTAATTTTGGTAATAATATTTTTACGAGACAAGAATTCAGCCAACTCTAATAGTATCGATGATGCTTCTTGGTGACTTAGTCCTGCATTACGTAAAAATGACAACAGTTGTGGATGCTGGTTTAAGGTTTTGGAAAATTGATCTAGACAAGTCAGTAACTTATAGATATTAAAGGTATGGCTTGTTGATAATTGGGCGAGAGCAGGAAGAATTTCCTCATCTGTTATCCAATGACCTTTAACAAGATGTTTCATAACTTTTCCTTTTGTAAAATATCAGCCGCTTTAATCGCACAGCTTTTAGCTTGACTGGTTCCCGCTCTACCATGGAGGACAAAATAGGGGGTATTTAACCCACAATTACACTCTTTACCTCGATGTTTAGTTGCCATATCGGCCATTAATACCGAAACGGCTGGCATAGAAGTGATATAAGGTGAAATGAATTGCAGATAGCCTTTTTCTCCGTAGTCTTTCACCTCTAAGGTTTTAAAATCTCGGATCAGCACATGAGACCAGATAGGAATATGAAATTGATGATTTTCACATTCGACATAGGGAACACAATGTTCTACGCTGCCAAATCCGTCTCTTAAGCGGCTATCAGGGATCCCTAAAAATTCATTGACGGAACGATAGAAATCGAATTTATCAATCGCCTGATCAGCATGCCCTTTCCAGCCACCACCCAGAAAAACCAAACTCTGAGGATGGAGTTTTAACGGCGCTATATTCATTTTTTTCATGCGTTCGATGGTAAAATGAAAAAAGGCTGGAAAGCCAAAGATTCTAACGGGTATTTGATCTTTTTCTGCTCGTTGTAAAAAATCAATCACGTTAAAAACATCAAATGCATGATCATTACCAGTATTTCTAAGTGCATAAATAACTTCATCACTTGGTGCATACTGGCATAAGAAGTTATCTGTATAAGACGTACCAAGTTTAGAGGCCGATTCAGGTTCGTAACTGTATAATAAATATCGAACTTTGCTATCTGGTGTTACCCAACCGTAATATTCAAAAATGGCATCAACCATTTTTTGCGCGCTACCAATACTCCATTCATCAAAAAACATTTGTGATTTTTGTCCACCGGTACCTGATGAGGTTAGGTGAAGAAACACTTCATTAGCCGCGATGGATTTTTCACTATGGTATTTAAAAAAATTAGCCAATATGAAAGGTATTTTCTCTAGGTCTTGGATTGAGGTTAACTGTGACCAATGAAATTGTTTACTCTCTAACAAGCGCTTAAAAAAAGGATTTTTTTTGTCATGCCATTGTAAAATTTGCTGCATTGCCTCGATAAACAAATCATCAGCTGGATAATCATAAGCCAAGGGAATATTACAAAGCTTTCTGACTTTTTCCAGTTCAATAGTCATCGGATACTCCTATCGATTTAATATGCATGTTAATCCACAAATTTGTATATTGGTCTATGTAAGGTCTAAATGCTTTGATAATATTCATTTCAGAAAAATTTAAGGGTTCCATTGTTTTTGTCATAATCACGTAATCCATAGTCTGTTGATTAACAGAGCGCATAGCAGGATAAACCGCAGAAGGTAAAAAATTGCATTGATAGAGATATTCAATGTCTTGGTATCTATCAATCGATAATAAACATTCAATATAATGTACTCCTCTGCTTTTCAACTCGGTTAATATGGATTTAACATGGAAGTTGAGTGTTTTTAAGTCTATGTTAGAGGTCACAATGACACAGTAGTGGTCTTTAGGAGAAAAATAGGCATAAATTTCCAAGCCTAAATTTACACAAGAGATTAATAAATTAGGTTCATGAAAAGGGAAAAAAGCGGCCTTATCCTTATCGATAATTACTTCATTGAAGCGATTATTAACAAAATCCTTTGCTTCAATATACTCAAAGTTAACCTCTTTTCCCTTATTTACATTTTGTCTATACTGGCTTTCCGCCTCACTAAGTAGCCGACTCGATATCTCTGATTGCAGAGGTTGACGATGTATTTTTTTTCCTGTGTATTGATTGACCACCTTCATGATGGGCTTTAAACAGCCAGGAATTTCCGAGAAGAAACATCTTTGTTGTAATACACCTTCTTTATATTTGGCAAAAAGGGTAACAGTTTCATAATTTGAGATCTTATGAGCATTGGGAAATATTCCCAAAGGTAAATATTGATTATTTTGAAACATTAACTGACTACTTACCGATAAGGTTCGAGTCGTGGTATAGATCGAATTAAGCTCATTTTGTAACTCCAGTAATTGTTTGGTACCCTCAGCAATCAATCGAGTTGCAATTCTTTGCCCTTGATAATGTTGGCTGACAGCAACGCCGCCAACCTTGCCAATTTTATTTTTCTTATCTAAAGAGAAAACACAAGATCCCACCAATTGAGAACTCTTGGTGTCACGCATCACCAGCCATAAGCAAGTCTCCGGATTGGCAATCGAATTAGCCATGAGTGTTGGGTTGGCCCCATACTCTATGGGGTAGTCATCACCATAGATTGAGCGATAAAGTACCGTCAATGCCGCTACATCCGTAAGATTGGCCAATTCAATAAGCAGCGTCATGGGGAGCCTTAGTCTCTTTTAAGGCAAATGATGATAATGAAATGAGCGCTAATATTGCAGCGAAAGATTGCGCTATTAACTGTACAGAGGTGAGGTTCATCAGTATGGACACCAACACCATACTCACAGGCATCGCTAACACTGCGACCAAATTTATCACTGCCATCACCTGAGGTACTTGTTCGGGCCTAGCTCTGGTTTGAAAAAATGAAATGATACCGACATTGGCAGCCTCTAGAAATCCACCAATAACAAACAATGCGAACAAGGCAAATAAGTAATGAGATGAAAAGGCAAAAAATAAATAACCCAGGCTCATCATGCACAGATTGATGATAATACGTCGCAATCGTTTGTCATTAAACTGTATTAGCATCAGCAATAAACCGCTGGTAACAGCTCCAACAGCAAAAGCCGATTCAAACCAAACAAGAGCACTAAAATCCGACTGATAAACGACTTTAATAAATGTCGGCATAAAGACCAAAATAGGTGTCAATACAATATTCATCGCCACAAAGATTAATAACATTTTTTTTATTAGCGGATCGGTTTTTAATATTGCTAACATGCCCTCAGCTTTAACGGGCATCGCTGCTTCTAGATTCTGTTTGGAAACTAAATTAAGCGCTGCAGGTAACTTTATTTTCATCTCCAATAATCCAGATAAAATAAAGCTAATGCCGTTTAAAACCAATACACCAGCCATACCTATTTTCTCAAAAAGCAGCAAGCCAACAATAGGGCCGATTATACCTGCTAATGCAAAGCTAGAGCTTACCATGGCATTTAGCCGTTCAACTTTATCTGTAGACACCATTTTCATTGGTAATGTCATTACAGCAACATTAAATAATGAACCTAAGCAAGAGTTTAAAAAACTTAAGATGAAAATAAGCCACAGGAAAGATGAGCCTTCATGCCAATCCATAACAACAACACTCATCGCTGCAATGATAAAAAGTAACCCACGTAAGAAGTCGGTTAAATACAAACATCTAAGCGCCCCGAGTCTGTCAACCCACCTAGGCGTTCGGTGTAACAGTAAAAGATGAGGCAGTGCACCAACGGCTAGATACCAGGGCACTATGATGGCACCAAATTGCTCCATCAGAAACCAGACTAACCCTATGGACATAATACGTTCACACACTTGCGAACTCATCTGACCGATAAATAACTTGACGGAATTAGCGTCAAATAGTACATCGACTTTCAATGATGCTCTCAAAATCCAGCTCCATACAACCAACTGACAACATAAGAGCGCGCAATATATCACAAAAAAAGATCACGAAAATGATTATTTGAAACATGATACAAACAATTACATGCACTTAGATTGTTATAAGTTTAACTTTTTACTTTAATCACAATCAGATCTCAATATAATAAATTGAAGTAATTAACATGAGCACGACTTTCTTGATTCACTTTGATTCTATTTCTGATCTTCTGGCTGTAGCAGGTTTATGGACAAAATGGGTTAACTTGTTGGATAACAAGTTTCAAATATCTTTTTTATTGGGTTTATTGGGTTTATTGGGTTCATTGGGCTGGTTTGGTGTTTGATTGGCTTATTGATGGCCAAAGTTTCAAATTTTATTAATCACCTGCCGTGGGTGCCGTGCAAGAATGCACCAATGTCGTGTAGGCAGGATGCCTAAGAACGACCCTATGCGTAGATACTTCTGCGGCACGCTGGCTCTTGATTTCATAAGAGTCTTCCATATAAGCTCGACGATGGCATCTGATGTGAATGGATTCACAAATGCCGTGATAACAGGGATGTTATAGAACGGCCATGCCATCAACGGCCTCAGCCGTATCGACACCTGCTCTTATCAACAAGAGTAAAGCAAAGCATGGTTTCTTCGATTGAACTTTGGTAGCTGCTAGCACGGTTTTGGACAGAAATGAGCTAGTGCTTTAGCACTAAAGCTCATGGTTCGCAGTTTACTCTCTAAGTAAAGAAGCTAACTGTTCATCTGATGACTTGAACAGTAAGAACACCGCAATTGCTAGGAAAAACCATATAAGGTTTTTTTCAAAAAAATTAACTAGTTAACTATGCCAGCCATTGTTATAATAAGATCAAAAAAAAGGACACCCATCTAATTTAAATCTAAAAATCAGTTTATTATGATATCAAATTAATGACTATCTCCTAGTTGTTCAATCTGATCCCGCTATTGATGCGGCTGTTACATTTCAGGCATTATATCAGTCGTGATTAACGGAAATAAAAGTCAATTCTACCACCATTTATACCGTCAGTAACAATAATACCGTTTTTGAGAGATGGGACATTATTACGTTTAAGACTGGCCCTATTATCCATTAGCCACTGACCGCCTCTGTTTATTTCTGTGCCGTCTGCTGCTTCAAATTTAGCATTAATATTTGCCATGGAAACAAAGTCTTGATGAGGATATGTTGTTATATCTGTGCTATACGGTTCGAGACACTGTACAAGCTGGTTATAAGGTACCGGACAGACAATAGTTCTATGGGTAGCAGCAAATGCAGTCCCTTCAAAGCCGGCTGCATATTCATAATGATTAGCCGTATGGGAGTTAAGTCTAATAAACCCTGTCAGCATATCTCCCGGTTCAACATCAACATAATCTGAGTATAAATAATTACCATCGACATTATGTACAAGCACCGTACGCCACTTTGTGCCATTCCAATCTAACACTGGTTGAATAATATGACCGCCGCTGCGGGGGCCAATGCCATTCCAGATGAAAATATTATTTACATCATATTTAGTGGGCTTGACGGGTACTTGCCATGTTGTTTTTAACTCCTTAAATAATGGATTGTTGGGCATATCTAAACTTGCGTAATAACTTCCTTGAGCGGTCGATGTCATTGGTCAATTTCCTTAATTATTTTATAGAATGATGTAAATATTGAAAGAATTTCCAGCCTCTTCATTTTGATTAACAAAAAAAGAAGAGGTAAGTTAATGAACTAAAATAAGATTCAACAATCTTCAATATAAGATAGAAGCAGTTACAGAAAAAAAATAGGTTCCATCTAATTTAAATCTAAAAATCAGTTTATTATGATTTCAAATTAACAAATTAGAACAATCCATAAGAGAACAATCCATAGAGAACAATCCATAGAGAACAATCCATAGACAGCCATTGTTAATTTTGTTAATTGCACTTCTCTGTCGCTGTGACTAAAATTTAATCATGGTGATGTCATTGGAGTGAGTTATGCCTCAGCCTAGAAGAACGCTAATCAGTATCGAAGACACGCCTTATTATCATTGTTGTAGCCGTGTCGTGCGCCGCGCATATCTCTGTGGTGACGATAAGTACACAGGGAAAAACTATGACCATCGACGTGGTTGGGTTGAGGCGCAAGTGCTTAAATTATCTGACGTCTTTGCGATTGATGTGGCTGCCTATGCGGTGATGAGTAATCATTTGCATATTGTGTTATATATCGATTTAGATAAAGCCAATGTCTGGTCAGATAGGGAGGTGGTAGAACAATGGCATCAATGCTTTAACGGCACAGCACTCACACAAAAATTTGCTCGAGGTGAAGTGATTGATGAGCACCAAGTGGGTCAGTTAAAACATCTTATTGCGACTTACCGCTCACGGCTGAGTGATATTAGCTGGTTTATGCGATGTCTTAATGAGCCCATTGCTAGGCAAGCCAACTTTGAAGATAACTGCACGGGTCATTTCTGGGAAGGACGGTTTAAATCTCAAGCGCTTTTGGATGAAGCGGCAGTGCTGGCCTGTATGGCTTATGTCGAGCTTAATCCTATTCGGGCTAAGATGGCCAATACGCCAGAGAATTCAGACTACACCAGCCTTCAATTGCGAGTCAAAGCAGCTATTAATGGAAAGCAACCCGCCAGATTACTGCCTTTTATTGGGGATGAACGGCTGAATCAACCCAAAGGCATAAACTTCGCGCTGAAAGACTATCTTGAATTAATTGATGAAACAGGGCGTATTATTCGAGATGATAAACGCGGAGCAATCTCAGCGAATGCAGATAAGATATTAACGAGGTTAAACATTCCTGCTGACAACTGGCTCAAAATCACCACAGAGTTTGGGCATCTATTTCATGGGGCAGTAGGGACACTGCAAGAGCTAAGTTGCTACTGTGAACACTTAAATAAAAGACGACGGCATTTTTCCACGAGTTGTGAGTATCTGAAAGTAGACTAGGCGCTGGATTTATGTAATAAGTGCAACAGAGCTCTAATATACCACCAATAAAATCTTCCTCAGTTTATTAACAGAGCAGATATTCCTTGTCTGAAAATCAACTTTTTACGACAAAAAAACTCATTTTGTTAAGAGCACTCAGTTATATGAGCTTAACACTCCTTCCTCTCATGAGTTGATAGTTGCAGAACGTTGAAGGTTCGCGTGAATGTCGATATGTTATTGATTAACAATGGCTGGCTATGATTTGTTGTTATGATTTGTTGTTATTGATTAACAATGGCTGGCTATGATTTGTTGAAGATGCACCAATGTCGTGTAGGCAGGATGCCTAAAAACGACCCTATGTGCAGATTTTCCTGCGAGACGCTGTAAATATGTCCCTATAAGCTCTACCAAAACAAACAACGTCCATGTTTAACAGCCAGTTCGGCATCCCAGCCTCTCGTTCGGAGAGTATAACTTCGTGATACCTCACCCTGTTTTGTAAGCTCGCAGTCGCATCTACACCTTCATTAAAAGCAAACCTGTTTCTTCGATTGACCAAGCGCTTCCGTGTCGGCTCTGCCAAAACAAACAACGTCCATGTTTAACGGCCAGTTCGGCATCCCAGCCTCTCGTTCGGAGAATATAACTTCGTGATACTTCACCCTGTTTTGTAAGGTCACAGTCGCATTCACACTTGATGATTTCAAGCAATTGTGTCTCTTCGATCTGATTTAGTTGGTAACTCATTTTTGCCCCATTATCAGTTTCGTAATTCAAAAGGCAAGTAGGCGGCATAAGGCTTTTCTTTATAAAATCTAATGTGAACAAGGGAGATAGTTAGAAAGGAAAAAGATATGGCTGTCCCATCTTTTTTTAACTCATTATTATCAATAGTTTGTAATATATATAAAAGTGCTATGCAGACCTCGTAAACACCTATGCATCTTTTTCATCTGCTAAATTGTCATATTTAACCTGTATTTTTTGTTAAATAATATATTTACAACAAACACTTACAAGTGATATTTTGGCGAAGAAACTTACAAGAAAGCAGGAGGTTATCCTGCTGCTAATCAATAAGCTGTTATGCTTTTTATGAGAAGGAGGTTTTAATTGAGTAATAGTCGATTGTTAGAAGGCGTAAGAGCATTTAGTCCTCTGTTGCAGGCTTATGAGGCTGGTTATACAAAAGAAGATATTAGAGATTCAATAAATGAAGCTCTAATCGGTGAGTTTGAGAATCATAGCATGCTCGAGCGATATGGATTAGATCTGTTAACTGTCGAGTCGGTCAACGTAACGAAAGTAAAAATGAATAACTGGTCGAAATCTGTTTACGATAAAACGCTTGATATGAGGCGTAACGTCTTAGCAAAAGATGAAACAAAATGTGCTGAAATAGTTGCTCAATGGGAGCAAAGTATCGGCAAAGCATTATCACTTTATTGGAGTGCAGCTAAGTTTGAATATCATAAGTCTGAGTTACCGCTAGACGATTATGCATATGAGCTGCTTCGAAATATAGGGGCTGTAATTGAAGGTACCCTTCAAGTATATCTTAAAGAACTTTTCCATCTTGTATCATCTTTTAATGGTGCTGAAGTATCATACTCGCAAGTTGCATCAATGAGTTTGGGTCAAGTCGTAAACCAACTATCAAGCAATCTAGAAGACGATAACATATTTACGCTTCCACCTTGGATGGTTCCGCTGAATCAATGGCGAAACATCGCACAACACTTCTCTGTCAACACTGATGATAATCATATTGTTTGCAAATATGGCTCAAGAAACCAACACGAGATCATTCTAACTAGAGAAGAACTTTTCGCTGTTGCACAAGCAGTATTCTTATTGTTCTCAGCAGTTAGGACATCACAAACAATCTTCGTGCTAGATAATGCCGATTCATTATCTTCACACTGTAAAGGATTCAAAAGAAAAGAAGATGATGAATCATTTCAATTTTGTGTTGGTGCTGCGTCGCAAGGGTTTGAGGTTACTGAGTTAGAAATAACCACTGATAAAGCATTCGCTAAGCTGTGTGATGTTACAGATGATTTATCTTTACAGCGGGCGTTACATGCTTCTCAGTTTGTATATCAATTATGGGTTTTATCAAAGTCTGATAAAGTAATTCTTAAGTATGTGCTAAAGAGTAATGACAAAACTTTAGTTACTAAAGCAAACTCAGAGGATTGTGAAAAAGTTTTTAATGGGGAGCAGCCTTTCTCATACTTGTCGGAGGTTGTGGAGTATATTGTTGAAGAGCTTAGTGTGGCGGAAATCAAAGCATAACCAACAATTTAAGCGTGATTCCCCACGCTTGGCATTTTCAGTTTGGGTCGAGTTCAGTGTTTACGGTGTCCAAATTGAGTGCAGTGGTAGCGTGGCTCACACCTTAATTGGGCGTTAAGTTGTCCAAGGGGCAATAATGAGACATGAAGAAGAATTCGCATTAAAAGCATTGGTATCTAAGTACGGTGGGGAGTTTACAGAGGGAGAAGATCCACCTGATGCCTATCTGCTGGTAAATGATCAACGCATTGCTGTAGAAGTATCTATGCTAGTAGAGCACATCACCAAAAATGGTACCACTCTAACCAAAATGGCCGAAGACGTTCCTGTGTCAAAAATATCAAAGGAACTTGAAGCTGCGATCGGTGATTATATACCCGATGAAAAATGGTTGTATCTTGGTTTGCCTACTCCTATTAAGAATATTCGTAAATTTAGAACTGAATTGGCCCAGTTTGCGTTAGAAGTAGTAAGGAATAATACGGAAAGTGCAGACAGAATCATTTCAGGGAATCGCGTATCAATTAACTACTATAGCAATAGGCTTTCACCTGAAAAAAAGGTGGTTCAATTTGTATCCGGCAGACAATCCTTCAATAAGGAACAAGCAGCCTTCATCCTGCAAGATAGGATTAAGAATAAAGATGGCAAAATTGCTATGCACGCTGGCACAAGTGAATATTGGCTTGCGCTAGTGAACACCTATTGGCCCGCAAATATAGAAACGTATCGTGAAGTATATAAGTCTTTTCAGTATGAGCATAAGTTCAACAAAATACTTATAATCGATAACCAAAAACAAGTGGAAGTATTATGCTAGCACTTAATCGATGTATGAACTCCACCATCCTATTAACTAAGGTAAGATGGTTCGAATGACAAAAAACAGGAGTTCTTTATGACGTTGTTGCTCAAATCTCGACTCTAAACGCAGCACCCCAAGGTGTTTCACCCAATTAGGCAGCGTGTTTCCTAACTGGCATTCCTAACCCTATGACTTTATTCATTGCTTTAACACCCGCTAACGCTTCACCTACCTGAGCGTTATAATCCCGAAGACTCAGTTTTGGACTAATTAACTGTTTATATCGATACATCGCTGTTTCTGATAGTGATCTCTGATGATAATCATTATCCTGTTTCCATTGCGCTAATTGGTTAGCCTTGAGTGCTTTTACTGCTTCATTTCTGGGGTGGTCATCCTCCCAATATCCAGCATGACTTCTCGGAGGGATAGTTGGCTTGCATCCTTTGCGCTGAAGTAGTTTATGACATGCCTTAGTGTCATAGGCACCATCAGCTGAGACTTGAGTTATATTTCTTCTTAATGGGTTAAGTAATGTGGGAAATACTTCATTATCGGCAACGTTAACTAAGCTTATTTCAGCTGACACAATTTCATGGGTATTACTATCCACTGCAAGGTGTAGCTTTCGCCAAGTACGGCGTTTTTCTTTACCATGCTTACGCGTTTTCCATTCTCCTTCTCCATAAACTTTCAGACCTGTTGAATCAATCACAACATGTGCCGCAGAGCCACGACTCGGTGCTCGATAGTTGATCTCAACAGTCTTAGCTCTTTTGCTTATACAGCTATAACTTGGTGAGGTCAGTGGCACATCCATAAGTTGAAATACAGAGTTGGTGAATCCTTCAAGTGCTCGTAATGACAAGTTAAAAACGCCTTTCACAACGAGTGCTGTTTCAATAGCAACATCAGAGTAAGTGAACCCTCGACCACGACGCCCGTGGTGTTCACAACAATACCAAGACTTAATTGCTTGCTCATCAATCCAGAAAGTGAGTGAGCCTCGATTAATCAACGCCTTATTGTACTGAGACCAATTGGTTATTTTATGTTTAGATTTTCCCACTTTTCAGCTTCCGTATAGCTATCTTTAGGGATCAGATCACGCTAACGGCAAAAGGTTCCCTCGATTTAGGAAACAAGGCTGTTCTTTATGATAAATTCTCAGATCATCGGTCTTGATTTAGCAAAAAACGTTATCCAGATTTGTAAGATAGATAGACATGGCGAGTTAATATCAAATAAGGCCATTAGTCCTAAGAAGCTAAAAGAACAGCTGGCAAAATCGATTACATCAATAGTCGCAATGGAAGGATGTGGCAGCTGTCATTACTGGGGAAGACTAGCAAAAAAGTATGGGCATGACGTCAGAATTATTAGCCCTAAAAAGGTAAAAGGTTTTTTACAGGGACAGAAAACTGATGCCAATGATGCGTTAGCTATCTGTAATGCAGCAATGCAAATAGGTATGCTCTTTAGCCCTATAAAAAGCGAAGAACGGCAGTCATTACAAACCTTAGAGTCAAGTCGTCAGTTTTTGACAAAAGAGCTAACAGCATTAAATAATCATATCCGTGCTTATCTGTATGAATATGGAATATCAATACCTAAAGGCCGTAAAAGTTTAAGAGAAAACATTGTATTGGTATTAGACAGTGAGGATGACCGATTACCTAAATCCCTTAAAAGTAGTCTACATGTATTATGGGAAAGGTATCAGTTGACCCTCTCCCAACTCAAAGCAATCGAAACAGCAAAAGAGACTTTGGTTAAGCAGTTAGAGCCTTGTAAAAGGTTAATGAAACTAGAGGGAATAGGGCCTGTCTGTGCTGCTATGTTGTACACTAGCCTTGGTGATGCCAGTGAATTTAAAAATGGTCGTCAAGCTTCGGTTTATGTAGGGTTGACACCAAAACAGCACAGTTCTGGCGGAAAAGTCTACATGACGGGGATTAACAAACAAGGTGGAAATAAACCGTTAAGAGCAGCTCTGTATCAAGGAGCACTTTCGGTTATTTCCCAACTAAGTGATGTTCCTAAAACTGTTAAAGAAGCCTGGTTACTTGAATTGGTAAAACGTTCAGGGATTAAACGAGCATGTATCGCTTTGGCAAACAAAACGGTTAGAACAGCATGGGCATTACTGTCAACAGGGAAAGACTATACGCCAACTTTACTAAATCAAAACTGAAAATTACAATTTAATGATGCAATTGTTTCGATATTTATTTGATTAATTAGGTAAAAGCAAAGAGTTCAGCAAGAATAACTAAACATAAACGGTAAGACCAACCTACCAAAAACCTGTGCTACCCGAAAGCCGTTATAGGCTGTCTAATCGAAAAGGATGGTAGGTGCGAAAACATCGAAGGCTAGAGGGTAGCTCCCTCAACTAGAAGCCGTATATACGCAAGCAGTTTACAATTTATGTTAATTATTATTGCTCAACAGGTGGAGTTCATATACGGGTAGCCGGAGGTGTCTAGCCTCCAGCCCCCACACCACCCTGCATACGGCTCCGCACACGACTAAATGGATTTAGGAGCTAGGGCGAAGCAGGATGCCAGAGCCGAGGGCGGTTCATTTAGAACGCCTAACCTAAACTTTATGGTTAGCCTCTTTGTTTCGATAGTGAACTACAATCCATCTATCTCTTAGTAAACATAAACCTGCTTTCTTAACTCTTACTTCAAGCTTTGCATTACTAAAGATAATGTGGTGCGTAGGTTTTAGAACTTAAGCCCTAGATGATAATTGTCCAAAACCGCGTTAGCAATCATAAAATCTCAATCGAAGAAACAAGGCTTTGCTTTTAACAAAGGTGTAGATACGGCTGTGAGTTTCGGTTTCAAGGATGAAACCGTAAAGCGGCCATGGATGGCTTCACAGCGTCTCGCAGAAGTGTCTACACATAGGCCCACGGCAGGTGATTAATAAAATTTGAAACTTTGGCCATCAATAAGCCAATCAAACACCCAACCTGCCCAATGAACCCAACCAAAAGATATTTAAAACTTGTTATCCGACAAATTAACTCATTTTTGTCCAAAACCGTGCTAGCAGCTACCAAAGTTCAATCGAAGAAACAAGGTTTTGCTTTACTGTTGTTGATAAGAGAAAGGTGTAGATGAAGCTGCGGCCGTTGATGGCATGGTCGTTCTATAGCATCCATGTTACCACGGCATTTGTGAATTCATTCACATCAGATGTCATCGTCGAGCGGGCATGGATGACTCTCTATGAAATCAAGAGCCGGCGTGCCGCAGACCCTTCTCAAATAAACAGTGTACATAAGGTCGTTCTTAGGCATCCTGCCTTCACGACATTGGTGCATCATTGCACGGCAGGTGATAAGTTAAAATAAAAATCCCCGTGGCAAGCCCTCTCGCTTTGGCTCGACTTCGCGAAGCGGGGTATTAATTGTACTGAAAGACTAAAAGCCTACGCAGCAAGCTGCGGGGAATTAAACCCGCAGAGATTAAATATATGGTGATCAATAAATTGACCAAACACCAAATCAGCCCAATGAACCCAAGCTAAAAAGATATTTCCAACTTGCTATTCGGCAAGTTAACCAATTTTTTTGTTCAAAACCATGTCGGTAATAACAAAATCTTAATTGAAGCTGTAGTGTTAACTATGGTTAGTTTATTTTTCATTTTGTTGTGATGATGTGTGATTAATTGGGCCCTAGTATCTTAATGGAGTATTTTCTATGGAGTCCTTGTTTTTTTGCGTAACTCACTGTCTAAGTTTAAGAAAGTATTTTTTATTTAGAGTTAGAGATGCCATTGTCTTTATCATTATAAATGTAATAACTGAGTGGAATAATGAGGTCAAGAGGAGTCAATGGTACAAAATCAAGATATAGAGAACTTAGGGGAGTAGTATATGATTTTACCGAAAAAGAATTCGATATATCTGGATTGACTATTTCTGAAATTACTTTACAAGATGCAATTGTTGCAGATAACTGGGTATCTGAGTGGAAAGATTCAGAGCGTATTGCTACTTGGGAATGGACAAGTATGTATAATGAATACCAAAGTAATTCAGGGTTAAAACGTTTTGATCTTGCTTTTAAGGTGCATAGTCAAGTTTGTGCGTTGGTTATGGAATACCGATCAAAACTAAAATGGTATTAAAAATTCATGCATTGGAAAGAAAGCCAGTAAATAACCCGCTACAAGGTAAGGTATTAACAATGATCCTTTTTGCTGCGGACGCATATGCTAACTTGTTAGGGTCAAAAGAATTATGGATTTGCAACCCTATGAATCAAGCATTAGTACAGAAATATCAAGGTGCAGGCTTTAAAGCTCACAATAATAAACTTGGGCAAACTTCACATCTATCCTTGAGGATAAAATAATGACTAAGGAAGAAGCGTTAAAAAAACTTGAAGCATTAAAACCAGAATTGCAAAAGCGTAAAGGTGTGTATGAAAAGATAGATAAAGAGACTTCTAATATAGATGAGGATAGCGCTGTTATTTGTGGCCCTCGAAATGAAAAAGAATATCAAGAAATGGTTGACGATATTAAGGAGTCGGGTGATGGGTGAAGCAAGAGAAGTTAAGGATGTTGCAGAAGCAATTGAGCTCCTGCAGAAAAAACGAAAAGAAATAAGGAAAGACGCGCAACAAATGGCTTTTAAAGTGAGTCATTTCAGTCGTTGCTTTAGAGATAAATCAACCATAGAAGATAAAAAGTAAGAATCAAAATCGAAGAAACAAGGCTTTGCTTTTACAAAGGTGTAACCCTACTGTGACCTTCCGTGACAGGGAAATCACGGCAGAGGCTATAGGGATATATTCACGCCGTGTCACTGATGTGTTCGCCCAGTTCTCGCCGAACAGGCGTTAAACACCAATGAAATTTTGCTCATCAGCAAGCCGACTCAACACCAAACCTGCCCAACGAACCCACCACAAAAGATATTTAACACTTGTTATCCGACAAGTTAAGACTTGCCACCATAAAGTCCACTCTGTGGGTGAGGTTCACTTGGTTGAGCATTTTCTGCGATGTCGCTCGGTTCGATGAGTTCAGCTTCATGCACTTCGGCTTTCTTACTGATTTTTTGCGCTTGTAAGATAACAAATTTACCGTTTGACGCGACGGTGGTGCAGTTTTTAAAGATGCGTTGCAGTTTCACGTGGTAAGCAAGGTGCCGGTTGCCCACGACATGCAAAATGCCGCCGTTTTTAAGCGCGCGCCAAGATTGTAAAAACATTTGCCATGCAATGTGATCGGTTATCGCTTCACCTTGATGGAAAGGGGGGTTGCATAAGATTAAGTCTGGGCGGATAGCTTCACTTAGATGGGTTAAGCAATCATCCCAATCAAAGGTGGCTTGTTCGCCTACTAAACCGTCGGTATCCAACTGGTTAAGTTGCCAGTTCTGTCTGGCTGATTCTACTGCCATCTCTGAATCATCGACAAAATGAATATAGGCTTTAGGAAACACCTGTTTAGCATGTAGACCTAATATGCCATTGCCACAACCGAGATCGATGATCGATGTAAAATCGCCTTTTGGCATATTGTCGAGCATGATACGTGCACCAATATCGAGTTTACTGGCCGCAAAGACATTGCTTATGTTATTTATTTCTAAGGTTAATTCCGGAATTGACCAGTTAACACTTTTGGGAAGAGCGCGGATATTGCCGTCACTGACACAAGTGATGACACGTGTTTTCTTCCAAGTTAGGCTGGCGCTTGCTGGGCCTAGGTTTTTAGCCAATAATGTGAGTAGAGATTGGTTAATTGACTTGGCTTTGGCACCGATGAATACTTGAGTGCCTGCCGGTAATACTTGAGATAGCCTATTGAGCTGGTGGGCAAAATAGGTTAGGTTTTTTGGCAGTTTCATTAAGACCAACTCAATCGATGTTGGCATGATGTCGCGACTATTAAACCATTGGATATTTTCGCTGCTGAGTTGATTTTGGGCTAAGTTTTGCAGTATACCCAGCTGACTCGTTTTGGCGTCCGTTTCTACTAACATTGGCCATTGTTGCTCCATCGAGGTCAGACTCGCTGTGAGTGCACCAAAGTTATCATTGATAATGGCTGTGTTTACGGCTGGTTGCGCTATTTCAGTCACGTGCTTGATCAAATGCTCATCAGCGGCATCCCATGCTTGTAGGTTAGATTCCTGATTGTTAGGATAACGGTGTAATGTAAGTTCGATATCTGCGACTGAAAATTGAGTAGTCATAAGTCAGCTAGGCCAATAAAATGAGGGCGCGAATTATCGCAGGTTTAACGGTTAAGGTATACAATCTGTGGCGCTTATTAAACAATTAAGGCGTGAATTAATCCTTGATGAAACAACAGAATTTAAGTTTAGATGGATTTGATCAATTTAGCTGTGCAACGACTGATGAACGAATTGATCAAACTCCCAGTATTAAGGCGCCAATCACCTTAGTTAACGGTTATCTTAATGTATCTCAACAAACAGCACTGCTCAAGGAGTCATCGGCTTATCCGTTCCAATCGCCTGAAATTGAAGTGTATGGTCAGCGGCATGAAATACCTCGATCTCAAGTGTGGTTTGCCGATAAGTATTGTGACACCTTATATTCAGGTTTACGGGTCAAGGCCATATCTTGGCCTAAGTATGCCGATAAATTGAGGCAGAAATTGCAGCGTGATTTTAACTTATTGTCTAGTGGGGTTTTAGTTAATTACTATGCAGATGGTAAAGCGTCCATGGGGTGGCACAGTGATAACGAGCCTGAATTTGCCAAAGGCAGTGATATTGCCTCTATAACGCTTGGGGCAAGTAGAGATTTTATTATCAGGCATAAGTCTACCCATGAAAAAATATCATTGAATCTTCAATCAGGTGATTTATTAATCATGCATTGGCCGATGCAAGATTCGTGGGAGCATGCTCTACCTAAACGAATGCGGGTGACTGAGCCGAGGATCAATTATACTTTTAGGCAAGTGACAGCTCACTTTTTTGACGAGTGCAGTGAATAAAGCACGCATAACGGCAAGTCATAGTATTCAGCCTAACATTGACCTTTAGTGTGTGAGCAAGTAACCTGCCGCCATCACATTTTTGCTTTTTTTGAGAATATTTATATGTCAGTAGAGCAGCTTATTACCGAAAAACTTATCGCGGCATTGTCTCCTAGTCACTTAGAAGTGATCAATGAAAGTCATAACCACCATGTGCCGCCAAATTCAGAAACACATTTTAAGGTGATCATTACCAGTGCAGCTTTTGACGGTAAGCGTTTAATCGGCAGGCATCGTGCGGTTAACGATGTTCTTACAGATGAATTTGCTAATGGTTTACATGCTCTGTCCATGCACACGTATTCTCCCGATGAATGGGCAGCGCAAGTTGCTGTACCTGCATCACCTAAATGTGCAGGTTCAGAGTAGTCTTTACCTTTGATACTCTGAAAGTAGTTCATTTTCAGAGTATCAACACACACGGTTAATTTTTCAGTTATTCGTCCATTTTATCCCCTTCAAACTAGCCATTATATTTCCTCAGCCTCTTTATGCATTTTTTGCTGTTTTTGTTAAGTATTTCAATGGTATTAGAATTGTGATTTAGGTTAGCTTAAATCAATTAATCACTAAGATGCTGGCTAAAAGAGTGAGCGGGTCTATATTATAGAGTTGCAATTCATTAGGATGCATTAACTTCTTGTCTGATGGTGTGACCTTTGATGGGTAAAGTCACATCTAGAGTCATCAATTAAGAAGGTCAATAAAGCGCATGTAGTTTTTTTAGAGTCTGTACGTAAATGTTCGCCATCTCTTGGTTGTTTTGTCTTAAAGACATTGGCGGCACGAGTGCTAACCATCCTCTTTTTAATCTTTGTCTGATGGTCAGGTGGATTAATAGAGGGGATCATTTAGAGAGTTGAAATGGCATTACTAGATAGCTTTCCCCTTGGACATAGCCGAATGAACACTCCTGCAGTCAGTGTGGCTAAAACCATCAAAACACCATCAGGTGACACTATTACTGTGTTTGATTTGCGTTTTTGCATGCCCAATAAAGATACATTGAGTCAGCATGGGATTGAGACGTTAGATCGACTTTATGGTGGCTTTATGCGTCATCATTTAAATGATGCTCACGTTGAGATCATTGATATATCTCCCATGGGATGTCGTACTGGTTTTTACATGAGCTTGATAGGCTCACCTTGTAAAGTGACGGTGGCAGATGCATGGTTGGTGGCAATGAATGATGTGCTGACAGTGACTAAACCTGTATCAGTATCAAATGATAATTCCAACAATAAATGTTGTTTTGATTCGCTAGATCAAGCTCAACAAATTGCACGGGCAATTCTCGCATCTGGGATCAGTGTTAATAGTAATGATGAGCTGAAATTAAGTTAATCGTGCTTTTAGGGTCTATACTCCTTGTTTTAGCAGTCATTAATTATTTTTTTAGATTGGTTGCTAGTGGGGACGTGTAACAACTGAACGGGATTTTTTTAAACAGATTATAGATGTAAGGTCTATATTAATAAAAAAGGCTGCTGGTGAAAGTTTGCTCGGTTGATGTTTTGTTTGTTTTTGTGAGTTCAATCAGCACTTAGCTGTGAGTTTTTTTGAATTTGTGATGAATTTGTTGGATCACAAGTCCTAGTGATACAAGTGGAGTCTAAATCAAATGCAAAATGAAAATATACGCCAAAAATACCGATGTAAAAAGAGGCCTATCTTGTTAAAAGGCCCACATTTTTCATGGCGATGCGTTGATATTTACGGTAAAATGCGCGCGAACAGCGTGATTGCAGTCGCAATTCTGTGCTGAATCTGCGCTAGCTCAATGAGATGGGCTTGGTATTTTCCCTGTCATTTTTATAGCAGGAACGCGGCGCATTATCTTTCCTTCATAACGTAGTGCTTGTGGATATGATTACAATAAAGAAAGGATTGGACCTGCCCTTAGTCGGTGGGCCAGAGCAAGTCATACATAATGGCCCAGCCATTAAACGTGTAGCTACTTTGGGTGAAGAGTATATTGGCTTACGCCCCACGATGAAAATTAAAGTGGGCGATAAAGTTAAAAAAGGTCAAATTATCTTTGAAGATAAAAAAAACCTTGGTGTGATGTATACGGCTTCAGCCAGCGGTACAGTAGTTGAAATTAATCGGGGAGCACAACGTGTTCTTCAGTCGGTTGTCATCGAAGTGGAAGGCAATGAGTGTGTGTCTTTCGCTAAATATGACGCTGCAAAATTAACGTCATTGGACCCGCAGTTAGTTCGCCATAACTTGATAGAATCAGGTTTATGGACTGCCTTGCGTACTCGTCCTTTTAGTAAAGCCCCAGCCGTAGAGTCTACCGCTGCCGGCATCTTCGTGACTGCAATAGATACCCAACCTCTTGCTGCTAACCCTGAAGTGGTTATCGGTGAACATAAAGACGATTTTGCCAATGGCCTTAAGCTACTTGCAAGATTGACTGAAGGTAAGGTGTATTTGTGTAAGGCGCCTGGCGCTGATATACCGAGTGCTAATGCGCAAGTCGAAGAGTTTGCAGGCTTACATCCAGCAGGTTTACCTGGTACGCATATTCATTTCCTATTATCTGCATCAGCAAACAGAACTGTTTGGCATGTGGGTTATCAAGACGTGATAGCGATAGGTCAATTGTTTACTACCGGTGAACTCAACTCACAGCGAGTCGTAGCAGTTGCTGGCCCTAAGGCTACCAAACCAAGATTAGTGCGTACTCAATTGGGTGCATCAACGACAGAATTAACTGCCGGCGAAGTGTCTGATGGTGATGTGCGTATCATTTCAGGTTCTGTGCTAAGCGGTCGTAAAGCTGTAGGACCCACTGCTTACCTAGGCCGTTTCCATCAGCAAATATCTTGCCTTGAAGAGGGAAGAGAACAAGAGTTTCTCGGTTGGGCTATGCCTGGCGGTGATAAGTTCTCTATTACGCGTGCTTTTCTAGGTCACTTGTCACCTTCTCGTCTATTTAATATGACGACAAGCACAGGTGGATCAGATAGAGCGATGGTGCCTATTGGTAACTATGAACGTGTCATGCCGCTGGATATTCTTCCAACGATGTTGCTGCGAGATCTTGTCTCTGGTGATTTTGATGGTGCCGTTACATTAGGTGCACTTGAGTTGGATGAAGAAGATTTGGCACTGTGTACTTTCGTATGTCCTGGTAAGTATGATTATGCTACTTATCTTCGTGACTGTTTAGATACGATCGTGAGGGAAGGCTAATGAGCTTGAATGATTTTTTTAAAGGTATAGAACCTCAGTTTGAAAAGGGCGGTAAATACGAAAAGTTTTACGCCATCTTCGAAGCTGCTTATACGGTTTTTTATACCCCAGGTCATGTGAACAAGGGGACAACCCACGTTCGCGATAATTTTGACTTGAAACGCATGATGATCATGGTGTGGGCATGTACATTCCCAGCGATGTTTGCTGGTATGTATAATGTCGGTTTGCAAGCACAAGATGCGCTAGCAGCTGGCTTTGCCACACCGGATGTTTGGCAAATTAGCCTGTTCAGTCTATTTGGTACTGAATTGAACGCAAGCTCAGGTGTTCCCGCCCTAATGTGGTATGGCGCTTGTTTCTTCTTACCGATTTATGCCGTGACATTTGTTGTTGGTGGTATTTGGGAAGTCTTGTTTGCCTCGGTACGTGGTCACGAAGTTAACGAAGGTTTTTTTGTTACCTCGGTGCTTTTCGCATTAACATTACCTGCAACGATTCCTTTATGGATGGTGGCCTTAGGTATTACCTTTGGTGTGGTTGTGGCGAAAGAAATCTTTGGTGGCACAGGACGCAACTTCCTTAACCCAGCTCTGGCTGGCCGTGCTTTCCTATTCTTTGCTTACCCGCTGAGTATGTCTGGTGATACCACTTGGGTTGTCGCCGATGGCTATTCTGGTGCAACGGCATTGAGCCAAGCTGCACAAGGTACGCTTGATTATGGCTTTAGTCAGGATTGGTGGGATGCTTTCTTCGGTTTTATTCCTGGGTCTGTTGGTGAAGTATCTACCTTAGCTATTTTAATCGGTGGCGCCGTTATCGTTTATGCACGTATCGCGTCTTGGCGTATTATTGCCGGTGTGATGCTCGGTATGTTTGCGGTTTCTAGCTTGCTGAACTTCGTAGGTAGTGAGACAAATCCAATGTTTGCGATGCCTTGGTATTGGCACTTTGTCTTAGGTGGATTTGCCTTTGGCATGATATTTATGGCAACCGATCCAGTATCGGCTTCATTTACGAATACGGCTAAATGGGGATACGGAATCTTAATTGGTGCTATGGCGATATTTATTAGAGTCGTCAACCCAGCGTTTCCTGAAGGCATGATGTTGGCTATCTTATTTGCCAATTTGTTTGCTCCATTATTTGACCATTTTGTTGTTCAGGCAAATATCAAGCGGAGGGTTGCACGTGGCTAGTAATAAAGATTCGTTCGGTAGAACCCTGTTTGTTGTTGTTGGTTTATGTTTTATCTGCTCAGTATTGGTATCAGCCACTGCGGTATTGTTGAGACCGACTCAGATAGAGAATAAACTGCTCGATAAGCAAAAATATATTCTTGAAGCGGCAGGTTTGCTTAATCCAAAAGAAGCCCCTTTAGCGAAAACTGAAGTGTTAGCAATATACAATAAATTTGTTGTTGCTAAGCTGGTAGATCTTAAAACCGGTGCATGGGTTGAAGGTAAGGCAGACCTGTTTGATGCAGACAAAGAAGCACGTGATGTCAAAAACTCATTTAAACCCAACAACGATATTGCCTCGGTTAAACGTGTTGCTAATACAGCCGTTGTCTATGTCGTTAATGATGAGCAAGGCAAACTAAAGACATTGATCTTACCTATTAAAGGTTACGGTCTATGGTCTACTATGTATGCATTTTTGGCTGTTGATCCTGACGTTAATACGATTCAGAGTTTAGTTTATTACTCTTTTACCGGTTCAGGTGAAACACCTGGTCTTGGTGGTGAAGTTCAAAATCCTAAATGGATGGAGAAATGGCACGGTAAGAAACTGTATGATGATAAAGGTCAATTAGCGATCAGCGTGACTAAAATTCCGAGTATTGCAGCATCAATACACGGTGTTGATGCGCTTTCTGGTGCAACCTTGACCAGTAATGGTGTGCAATATTCATTGGAGTTTTGGTTAGGTGAGGAAGGATTTGCTCATTTTATCGAGAAGTTTCGTCATGGAGGGTTGAGCTAATGGCTAATGCTAAAGAACTCAAGCAGGTTTTAGCTGGACCGATAGTGAGCAACAACCCAATAGCACTGCAAGTGCTGGGTGTTTGTAGTGCGCTTGCGGTAACCAGTAAGTTAGAAACTGCATTGGTAATGACGATTGCGCTTACTGCAGTAACGGCTTTATCTAACTTGTTTATCTCTATGCTTCGTAACCACATTCCAAGCAGTGTACGTATTATCGTTCAGATGACGATCATTGCATCACTGGTGATCGTGGTTGATCAATTTCTGCAAGCTTACGCTTATGATATTTCTAAGCAGCTGTCGGTATTTGTTGGGTTGATTATTACTAACTGTATCGTCATGGGCCGTGCTGAAGCTTACGCAATGAAAACACCCCCAATGATGAGTTTCATGGATGGGATCGGTAATGGCTTAGGCTATGGTGTTATCTTGATGTCGGTTGGTTTTTTCCGCGAGCTTTTTGGAAATGGTTCATTATTTGGCATTGAAATCTTAAGCAAGATTTCAGATGGCGGATGGTATCAGCCAAATGGTCTGTTATTACTGCCGCCAAGTGCGTTTTTCTTGATTGGTGCATTGATCTGGATTATTCGTACGGTTAAGCCTGATCAAGTCGAAGCAAAAGGGTAAGCGAGATGGAACATTATATAAGTTTGCTAATTCGCTCTATTTTTATCGAAAACATGGCATTGTCCTTTTTCCTTGGAATGTGTACTTTTCTTGCTGTATCGAAGAAAGTCACTACCGCCATGGGGCTCGGTGTCGCCGTTATCGTCGTATTGGCGATTTCTGTACCTGTTAACCAGATAATTTATCAGGGGCTACTAGCACCGGGTGCTTTATCATGGGCTGGTGCACCTGAAGCTGATTTGAGCTTTTTGAAGTTCATTACCTTTATTGGTGTGATCGCAGCACTGGTTCAAATTCTTGAAATGGTACTCGATAAATATTTTCCGCCGTTATATAACGCATTGGGGATCTTCCTACCGTTAATCACTGTTAACTGTGCCATTTTTGGTGCGGTTTCTTTCATGGTTGAACGTGATTACAACCTAACTGAAAGCTTTGTTTTTGGCGTAGGTTCAGGTATTGGTTGGGCACTAGCGGTTGTGTTGTTAGCGGGTATTCGTGAAAAAATGAAATATGCTGATGTACCTAATGGACTACGTGGCTTAGGTATTACCTTTGTTACTGCAGGTCTGATGGCATTAGGTTTCATGTCGTTTTCTGGTGTGTCCCTATAATAGGGGCCTACTGGCTTCTTAATTTGGACCTTTAAGGATAAGTTAATGGATATTCTTAAATCTACTCCACTCGAGGTTTATCTCGGTGTGAGTATGTTTACTGTCATTGTGTTAGTTTTAGTACTGATTATTTTATTCGCTAAATCTAAACTAGTGAACAACGGTAACATTACAATTGGCATCAATGACGATCCTGCTAAAGGGATTAGTTTACCTGCTGGCGGTAAGTTACTGGGTGCACTGGCTGAACAAGGTATTTTTATATCGAGCGCCTGTGGCGGTGGTGGTACCTGTGGTCAGTGTAAAGTACAAGTTAAATCTGGTGGTGGCGATATTTTACCAACAGAGCTTGGGCATATTAGTAAAGGTGAGGCTCGTGAGGGTTGTCGTTTATCTTGTCAGGTAAGCGTAAAAACCAATATGGAAATTGAGCTCGAAGAGGAAATCTTCGGCGTGAAGAAGTGGGAATGTACTGTTATCTCTAATGATAACAAAGCCACCTTCATTAAAGAGCTTAAGCTTCAAATTCCTGATGGTGATTCGGTGCCGTTTCGTGCTGGTGGTTATATTCAAATTCAGGCCCCTGCGCATCACGTTAAATATGCAGACTATGATATTCCTGCTGAGTACCGTGGCGATTGGGATCATTTCGGTTTCTTTAAGCTTGAGTCTAAGGTTGATGACGAAACCATCCGTGCATATTCAATGGCGAACTATCCTGAAGAGGAAGGTATCATCATGCTTAATGTGCGTATTGCTTCACCACCACCGCGTAATCTCACGCTACCTTGCGGCAAGATGTCTTCTTACATCTTTAGTTTAAACGCGGGTGATAAAGTGACTATTTCTGGTCCATTTGGTGAGTTTTTCGCGAAAGAGACTGATAATGAAATGGTGTTTGTTGGCGGTGGTGCTGGTATGGCTCCTATGCGTTCACATATCTTCGATCAGCTTAAGCGTCTTAATACTAATCGTAAGATGAGTTTTTGGTATGGGGCACGTTCTAAGCGCGAAATGTTCTATGTTGAAGATTTTGATGGTCTAGCGGCTGACAATGAAAACTTTGACTGGCACGTTGCTTTATCAGATCCTCAACCAGAGGATGATTGGGAAGGTAAAACAGGTTTCATTCATAATGTCCTTTATGAAAGCTACTTACGTGATCATGAAGCGCCAGAAGATTGTGAGTACTACATGTGTGGTCCTCCAATGATGAATGCGGCCGTTATTGGTATGCTGAAAGAGCTCGGTGTTGAAGATGAAAATATCTTACTCGATGATTTTGGTGGCTAATATTAGCGACAGTGCTTGGATCTGATGGTTCAAGTATTCTTTATAAAGAGAGAGTAAAGTGTCATGATTTACTCTCTTTCTTTATATCCAGTTTTTAGCCAAACATCAGTTTATTGTAATAAGGATTTAGGTCACAATGAAAAAGACCTTAGCAAACTGGCTAGCCCTTATATGGTTAGCCTTTTTTGTTTCTGCATGTTCTCAACCTGTTGAAACACTTTCCCTTTCAGGTCACACCATGGGCACCACTTACCACATTAAAGTGGTGCCGAATGCGTCGCTACCAAAGGCAAATGTACTCCAAGCTGAAATTGATCTTGCACTGGAAAAAGTCAATGATCAAATGTCGACCTATCGTTTAGACTCAGAATTGTCTCGGTTTAACTCAGCGGGGTTAAGTGAGCCGATCACAGTATCAGCGGATACGATGACGGTCATAAACCAAGCCATTCATCTTTATCACATCACAGATGGTGCGCTAGACATTACCTTAGGTCCCTTGGTCAATTTGTGGGGGTTTGGTCCTGACAAACGTCCGACGCATATTCCATCAAAAGCAGAAATTGCTGAGGCCAAAGCCCGCACGGGGATAGAATATCTGCGTGTGGATGGTCATACCTTAATGAAAGAAAAGAGTGATCTTTATGTCGATTTATCCTCTATTGCTAAAGGTTTTGGTGTCGATATTGTCGCGGCACTCTTAGCGCAATATCATGTCACTGGTTACTTAGTCGAAGTCGGTGGCGAGCTCAGTGTTTTTGGTAAAAAAATGGATGGCTCAGCTTGGCATGTTGCCATAGAACAGCCTGAGATGGACGATCGTGAAATACAGCAAGTTATCGCACCAGGGGATATGGCCATTGCTACGTCTGGTGATTACCGTAATTATTATGAAGAAGACGGTCGCCAGTTTTCACACCTTATTGATCCACGTACCGGTTTCCCCATCAACCATCGCTTGGCTTCGGTGACGGTACTGCATCAGCAATCTATGGTTGCTGATGGTTACGCCACAGCCATGATGGTGTTGGGAACCCAAGCTTCTCTAGCGCTTGCTAAGCGTGAAAATTTAGCCATTATGTTAATAGAAAAACAAGACTCGGGCTTCAAGGTTTATTACAGTGATGCTTTTAGACCATTTTTAGATGAATAAGGGGGGATTGTCTTCGTTTGAACGGTTGAGAGTGATAGCATGGGCATTCTGATGTTATAATGTAAAACACGCTTTGTTGGAGTATATCATGGGTACATTTATAGCGGCTTTTGTCGTGTTATTGCTGTTTTTTCTATTGATGTCGATAGGCTATATTGTAAAACGTACCGCAGTTGCGGGAAGTTGCGGTGGTTTAGGTACTCTCGGTATTGATAAAGCGTGTGATTGTGACGATCCATGTGAAAGTCGTAAAACTAAAATACTTGCCGAAGAGGCAAGGCATGAGAGGCTAAGCAAGCAGCGTATTCTTTAACTCATACATTAGTGCGGTGATCAGGCGGCATTGATGCTGTTAATTTATTGCGTTGTAAAATAAATTTAAAAGGGTATGACCAGTGTCATGCCCTTATTTTGTCGCTGATACAATGGTCAGCCGCCAAGGTGATATGTACCAGCTTAGTTTTTGTTAGATCCCCTCCTTGGCTGTTGTCTGTCAACTATACTTAATATCTTAATGATCACAGTGTTTGTGGGGTGTACAGTTAATATGACTTCTACGCAATTAACCATAAGTCTTTATTATGAGTAAAAAACCGCAAGCGGTTTTAGAATCGATAGTCCAAATGACTGATCAGCGTCAATTGGATTCGTTGGCAGAAAGTTTAGTGTCAACCGTCATGCAGATGGTCAAGGTTGAGCAGGTAAAAATACTAGCGGTAGATCCCTATCTTGATCGCCATGCTGCCGCGAATCAATTAAGCTTACAGGCTGATGTAAGCGCCTGTCATGTATTCCACGAATGCCTAAAAACCCATGCGGTGGCTCAAGTATCGACTCCTTTAGGTGAACCCAAAACGCGTGAACAAATCGCGATCCCCATTATGTTAAAAGACAGCGTGGTGATGATTTTATGGGTCACCAGTGAACATCTTTGTGCACAAGATATTCAAATGCTGATTGGTTTTTCGAAAGTGTATGAGAACTTTCAGTCTATGGTGATTGAGAGTGAAACCGATCCGTTAACTGGGTTGCTAAATAGAAAAGCCTTTCTGCCTCGATTAATGAAAGTGACTCAAGCGTTAAGAAAAGCTGCGATTGATGGGGTTATCGAACCAGAAAAATACCAGCCAAGTTTACAAAGTCACTGGCTGTGTATTTTTGATATCGATAAATTTAAATTGATTAACGACACCTTTGGCCATCTCTATGGTGATGAAATATTGCTTGATATGGTGAAGGTAATGAAAGCCACTTTCAACGAACACGACAGCATATTTAGGTTTGGCGGTGATGAGTTTGTGGTGTTAATGTCAAAACGCACTAAAGCTGATATGTTGACCCTGTGCGAAGACTTTTCTCACAAATTGTCTATTAATCATGGTCGTGAAGTCAACGTGACCATCTCGATGGGGATCATCGAAGTCAATAGTGTTGAAGAGCCCAGCGAACTGCTGATAAAAGCGGATAAAGCCTTGTATCATATTAAAGAAACCGGCCGTAATCGAGTGGGGCTGTACGAAGATTTAGTCGCCGACGGCTCAATTATCCCGTTAACGATAGAAGATGATATCGAGCTGTTTTAAGCATTGTTGTCGCTGTTTTATCATCAGTTATTTGGGCATATTGTTGTTACTTATGTTTTTTTACTTAAACCTGAATCTACACCGACACCCAATTTTAAAACTAAAACAAGCTATGCACTTGTAACCACTTTCTTAGTGAACATTAAGTGAATAATATTTTTTAGCACAGAGATGTTTACGGTATATCTGTCAATGTAGATCGTGTCATTATTGTCTTATTTTGTAGAGGTATAGTGGTATTAATTTCCGTTAAAATGGAAAGAGCAACGCTGTCTCGAGATGATTAATCCATAGCTTTAATGATAAAGCCCTGAAACTCTATTGTATTTATACCTCTTTGGAATACTTCTTCAATTAAGCTCTTTGCTAATCTAAATGATAACGTGTTTGATTAGCAACATTATGATATTTAAGGGAATTGGTATTTTTTTGGAATGTGTATTAGTCTCTATTGACTAGGGAGATTTATTTCTTAACGCGTGTTTAATTTTGGAGACAATCAAATGAAAGGCCAACCTAAGGTAGTGAGTCAGCTGAATAAGGTACTTACCTTTGAGCTGACAGCAATAAACCAGTACTTCCTTCACGCCAGAATGTTTAAAAATTGGGGGCTGGAGTCACTCGATAAAGTCGAATACAAAAAATCCATTCAGGACATGAAGCATGCTGATAAATTAATTGAGCGAGTGCTGTTTCTTGAAGGTTTGCCTAATTTACAAATGTTACAAAGATTACGCATAGGCGAACACAGTGAAGAAATGCTCAGCTGCGACAAAGAGATGTTGGAGGAACAACTGGTGTTACTGCGTGGCTCCATTGAGTTATGCGAAACTGAGCGAGATTATGTTAGCCGAGATATGCTGGAAGATATTCTTGAAGATGAAGAAGAGCACCTAGATTGGCTTGAGGCTCAGCAAGAGTTAATTAACCTGACAGGTATTCAAAATTACTTACAATCAAAAATGGACAAATAAGAGGCAAATATGAAAGGTGATAAAGAGGTTATCGATACACTCAATCAGCTGTTGACCGGTGAATTATCGGCAATGGATCAATATTTTGTCCATGGGTTGATGTATGAAGATTGGGGCTTAAATGAGTTGCATCAACGTATCTCTCATGAGTCAGATGATGAGCGAGAGCATGCAAAAAAATTAGTGCAACGTATCTTGTTTTTAGAAGGCACACCAGATGTGGCCAGTCGTGAAGCACTGAACATAGGCAAGAATACTCAGGATATGCTCAAAAGTGATCTTAATTATGAGTATTACGTTGCCGATAACCTGCGTAAGGCGATTACCCTATGCGAGAAGAAAAAAGATTATCAGACCCGTGAGATCTTAGAGGTGTTACTGGATGACACTGAATCAGATCACATGCATTGGCTTGAAAAGCAATTGGGTTTAATTGATAAAATTGGATTGCAGAACTACTTACAATCCAAGATGTGAGTTAATGTCACTTCACCTGCAGTTTATTTAACATCAGAGGTTAAATATAGAGGTTAAATATAGAGGTTAAATATAGAGGTTAAATATAGAGGTTAAATATAGAGGCTTATTATGGTGTTAGGCCTCTGTTATCACCCTTCACTATCCTTTACCTGAGATAAGAGGCCGTAAGTGGTTTATAGCCATGAACATATCTTAAGCTAATGTTATCCATGCATTGATGTGTTCTGCTAACTCGCGTGGTTTTTCTAAGGGAAGCATGTGGCCAGAACCTGATGTAGAAATGACTGATAACTCGGTGTTTGATGCTCTGATTTGATTAAACCATGGTAAATCAATTAGCTGATCACCTTCGCTATAGTAAAAATAAGTCTGCGATGGAAGCTGATCTAGGGTTGGTGAAAGATCTTTTCTTATTGAGGTATATTGGTACTGGCTAATTAATTCATTTTTGCCGAGGTTGTTATCCATGCTCGAGATTAACGCTATCAGTTCATCAAAATTTTTTCTGCGGGTATCGTTAAATAAATCGGCTCAATTGAGGGGAACCCATCAAACTAGGGTAACAAATTGACAATTGAAGCCTGAGGGATCAAGCTACATTTTTAATGTAATTGTTCTGCAAAACAATGACGATAACAACAAGAACCCCATGCTTTATCAAACACAACTAACTCCCTCAGACAAACTCGATCTTCTACTAAAAACCGCCGCTTGCCAAGCTCATGGAGCAATTACTTCGCTAGCGAACGAATTTTCCATCTCCCGTAAAGCCGTATACACAGCCCGTGATGCGATATTCAACGCTTTCAACGACCTGTGCAGTGACAAGAATCAGCCTCAATACATTACCTGTGTTGGGGTGGATAAGTCACAGCTTCGCCGAACTATCGTGGCGCTATCGATTACATCAGCCAATTCAATTCGCGCCATTCAAGAACAAATTCCTATTATCTATCCCGGTTGCTCCGTGAGTTTTGGCTATATCCAAGGGGTGATCGTTGAAGCACAAGAACAAGCGGCACTCTTTAACAAAACCGTCCCGCTCGACAAGATCAACAGTATCGCCATTGATGAAATGTTTAGTCAAGGAGAGCCTGTACTGGCGGGGATTGACCTTGATAGTGGGTATTAATTTTCGTTATCACATGAGACATCACGTGATGCCGCAACATGGGCATGGGTGCTCAAAGAAGCTAAACAGCAAGGTCTGGCGACTAAGCATGTCGTTAAAGATGGGGCGAAAGGGATTGCCAAAGGGGTTGAATTGACCTTTGATGCAATAGAGCAGCGAGATGATGCTTTTCATGCCGTTTATTTAGCGGGGAAATCCCGATTAAAACTCGAAAACAAAGCCTATCGTCATATTGCCTATGAAGCGGATGCACAAAAGAAATACCTCAAATCCTCCCCTGATAATAAGCGAAGTTTAGCAAAATCATTAGATTGGGCGAAGAAGAAATGCGCGGCAGCCATTGACAGATATACCTTAGCCGTCCAGGCGGTTCAACAAATTCGCCTGGCATTTTGCAGCGTTAATTTTAACACAGGTGAGTTGATAACGGCTGACACTGCCCAGCAGTTATTAACCCAAGCGGTAGCGACGTTACGAGAAACTCAACATCATGATTGTACTCGTGTTGCGCTTTACTTAGAAAATCGCATAAAAGGATTAACTCTTGCGACATCAGCGATATATCAACACTTATCGGCGTTGAAAAGTGACTATTCAGATGAGGCTATTTCATTGACTTGTCGTATCATTGAGCGCAAGAGGAAACTTAAGAAAATGAACCCGTGGAAGCGAAAACAAGTCAGTAAAGAAATGGTTGGGGCCTATTATCTGCTTTGTCGCGAGCTTGATGAAGAGGGCGTGAATGCGATCAAGGCAACAATAGAAGGACTGTTTCAAACTCGCCATATGGCTTCCAGTGCCATTGAAGGATTTAACGCTACTCTTCGCTCTTATCTGTACGTAAGAAAAGGGGTTAATCAAGGATTCCTTGAACTTTTTAAGGCATGGCATAATCTGCGTCATCGTCGCTGGGGACGACATCAGGGTACATCAGCTTATGAATTACTGTCGGGCAAGACTGTGACCGATTGGCTCAGTCTTTTGGGGTTCCCGCCCACAAAAATAAGTCATTAAAACCACTCAAAACATAGAGTGAAAATAAACCAGTGCGGCATAACCTAAACTGGGGATCGCTATTGGATCTGTTACCCTAAACACCCCTTAAATGATCGGTCCCAATTGAGGGATGTAAATGGGGTACCAGCTTCGACCATAGCTGCTCGTTACACATTGTGCCTAGAATGAAATATAACTTTTTATCATGAATGCTGTTAGCGTACAATTTGTTTAGCGATGTTTTCAATGCACCTGACTGCTGACTGACTCACAGCTGAGAGTTGGAAGAAACCATGAATAACGCCTAAATATCTCTCGCAATAGGCTTCTACACCACTTGCAAGTAGTTTTTTATACAGCTGCTCACCTTCATCTCTTAATGGGTCAAATTCGGCAGTGATTATATATGTTGGAGGTAATCCCAAAAAGTCGTCACGCTGTAAAGGAGATATTTCAGGATGCTGACTATTAATATTGGTTCCAGCTAAATACATTTCAAAACCTGAAAGTAGCATTGAACGCGTAATGACGAAATGTTGACCGTTTTCTGCATAACTTTTTGAGCTACCTAGTGCATCTAACATTGGATAAATTAGAATTTGCTTTTGTGGTAACCAATCAGTGTCTCTCTTTAATCTTAAAGATGTGATTAAAGCGAGGTGAGCGCCAGCACTATCGCCTACAAAGGTTATTTTTTTGGGATCGCCACCATACTTGTTAGCATGTTCACGGATAAATATAGCGGCGTTATAAGCATCATCATGTGCTGCGGGATAATGGTGTTGGGGGGCAAGTCGATATTGGATGCAGATAACAATCGTATTTGATAGTTTTGCTAACTGTCTCAATTGCTGTTCGTGAGTTGCAAATCCACCACTGATAAAACAACCGCCATGAAAATATATTGTTAAGGCTAGTTTCTCTTCAGATGTAGGCTTAAATATTTTAACTTTGATACCATTGAGATTATCTTGGTATTCTTGATGCATTTGAGGGCTAGCGCCCGCTAATACAGTGCTATTTATGTACCCTTGTCTACGTTGAATGACTGATTGTTTAGACGGACAGGGACACCCAGCTTCAATGAAGTCTGTAACCAGTTCCCTTATGCCTGGTTCAATTTGATTCAGCACGTTATGCATCCTAAAATTTCTTTATGTTAAGTTTGGGTATGATACAGGCTCGTCAGTCAATAATGTCATTTATGATAAAATAAAGCACCGCTCACCATTAATAGAGAGTATGGTGGTTGCTTTATATTCATGTTAATGTCGATATTCATAATTTTATACTAAGTGCTTAACTATATCATTTCAGCATCTGGTTTTTTTGTTATCCGATTGCGTATGTCTCTTCTACAAATTTCAATCGCCCACATCCACAGTATATGGCCAAATGTTTCTGAAAATAGTTCATTGTAAGGCAAGCTCCACATAGGTGGAGCCCAATCAAAAAGAGGAAGCAGCACACCATGAAACCCTAGTGTAATAAAAATAGCAAACATGGCTCCTTGCCATAATTTAATACTGGGAAAGATTTCAGCACATAAACAGTACAGCATGGCGAATACAATAGAAAAACCATGATGAATACCAGCAACGCCCCAATTGATCACATGTTCAGAATAATTGAATGTCAAATCTTGCGCTTTAACGCCTAAATCCATTAACATTTCCATTGGAGGGATTGCTCTGTCTGGTGTGCGAGGTGGAAAAGGAATTTCAGTCCCCCATTTAACAAAACTGGCTAGATTACCACCTAGGAATCCAGCCCAAAGAGCCACACCATAATGTCTGTTTTTAATGTCTGTAGTCGCGAATATATTCAATTGATTAACACCTAAAATAAAATAGAAAAATGGATTAATTCATCACCAAAGGTAAATAATACTGATTAAATTCATTATCTGATATATGTTATATAAGAATAATTTTAAAACAAGCCATCTAAATATAATGAAGCCATTTTATTTTTTATTTGGTGATTTTGTTAATAATAAATATTAACCTCACTAAGGATATTTGAAATAACAATGCCATATACATGTATTTTTTCTGAGTTCTAGCGAATGTGTATTGAACCATTTATGAGGGAGTTGTGGGTAAGATTATGATACTCTCAAATCTGCCAATGATGAACAATAATAGGGATGTGGTTGCGGCCAAGTCTACAGGAGTGTTAGTGAAAAAATCAGATGTACTTGAAGATGCACTACGAAGAACAGCAATAATACATCAATCACACAGCCTTAAAGCGTTTTTATCCGCTTGTTTTTTAGAGGTGAAATTAGATGATTTTAACGACCAAGGTTGGCAAAAATGCCATGAGCTCATTGCCCATGATGAATTAGCGACCGAGGTATTGTTTAGTCCAAGTATCGAAAGTCAGTGTTTTCATCCGCAAAGAATAGACGGCATACTCAAAAGAGGCTTGTTTCCTGCCTCATATATTGCCATGAAATCTTGGTTAGCGCATTCTAGTATTGAAGAGATATTTTCATTTTATGAGAAGCAAGCTATTGAGGGGAATGAGTATTTACTGCATACCGTTTCAATACTGCTATCATTTAAACGACTTTGGCCAAGTTTAGATGCACAACAACTCCCTTATGCAATAGAGAGGTTTACTGAGTTTGTGACCTCTACGTATTATCATAACAACCACATCGAATACCCACAGAATACGTGTTCGTTAATTCAAGAGATATCCGTTGAAAATGCTATTTTAAAAGCGGTTTCTCAACCAGGGTTTTGGGGACATAATTTAATTTGTTTGTCCTGGTTACTAGACGCTGAAGACTTGGTCAGTGCTGAATTTAGAGAAGGAGTGTTAGCCTTTATTATTGAACAGTCTAATTGGGTTTTCCCTGATGCTGATGACGTTCTCAATCAGGCTATATTTGAAACATTAGTGGCTAATACCGATAGAGCAGCATTTCATCAAGCCATTAATCATTTGATATATGGCTCAACACGGAACATACATCAAATCACACTTGCTGCGGCATTGGTTAGTATGTGGGATCGTGTCGATAGCTTAGAGATAAAAGCAAACTTATACAAAATATGTTGTTATTTTTCCAGCGAGGCTTACTAAAATGCCAGATATAAATTTATTAGAAATAGTGCAAAGGGGATGGGATGCAGTAGGTCGTGGTGATTTTGATGCCTTGATAGAAGACTATGTTGAGGACATGATTTTTATTATGCCTGGGCAGGCTGATATTCTCGAAGGTCGGCAAGCATTTCGTCAAGCATTGAATGGTTTTGGAGAGGTTCTCCCGCCTAAATTTGAAATCACCTGCATTCGCCATTTGAAAGGTGAGCGGGAAGTGGTGTCAATCGTTGAATGGCGATCAGCGAAAGTAGCAGGCTCTCAATTGTCAGTTCTTTTTAAATTTAAAGAAGACAAAATTTCAGAAGAACGTTGGTTTGTTGACACCGTGCAATGGAAAAGTGCTTTTTAATATCAAAAAATACAATAAGAATATCGCATTTTAAGGATCTAACGCTGATGGAAAAATGGGGTTAGAGTAAACCTCATAAGGAAGTTGTAATGAGTTATAAAAATAAAGAACTGTGTACAGTCAGAACAATAACGACTTTTTTATCCTTGACTGATGACAAGGAGCTTTGGGAGCAAGAAATTGTTAAGGCATCAACATTTTGTGCTGATTTATCTGCAGAAATGCAAGAAAATGGTTATACGGTACAATCGGTTAGAATTGTAACTAACCCATTCGGAGAATACCTCAATACAGATAGCCTAGCACTGGCAAGTGCTGATTTAACCTATCTCAGCCAATTATTGAACTCTTCTGATACATCAGGCGTTCGTGTTCGGTTTGCGATTGGCGAAGCTAACACCAAGAATGAAATCGACATGCTGCCAGAATTGATTAAAGAGTTTGGCGATTTATGTAATGTTTGTGTCAATGTTGCTCTTGATGAATGTGGTATTCTCGATAATGAACTTATTATGCACTCAGCTGCAGCGATAAAAAAAATAAGTAATATCACGCCAAGAGGCGAAGGAAACTTTAACTTTACGGTTAATTTTAACTGTGAGCCTTTGATCCCTTACTTTCCTGCAAGCTATCATAAAAGTGCACTTGGAAACCGGTTTGTTATTGGTTTGGAAACGCCAGACTTATTAGTTAATGTACTTAAGGATTTTAATCAAGACGCAGAGGGGAAAGCCCATAATGCTTTGTTCAAAGGTTACTATGAGGCGATGAGTACAGCGCTTCAGTATCATATATCTCAGATCCAAAACATAATAGATCAATCACCTATTAATATGACATTTGCTTTTTCTGGCTTTGATAGCTCAGCAGCGCCCTCTAAAAATTGTGCGAGCATGGCCGAAGTGTATGAACTGATGGGCGTGGAGTACTTTGGTGCTTCAGGCACAGTTGAAGCATCGGCATTATTAACTAAGGTATTTAAATCGGTTAAAGGTGTCGATTTGGTCGGCTTTTCAGGGTTAATGTTGGCATTAACTGAAGACATGGGGTTAGCTCAAGGGACGGTGAGTTCACATTTCGATATTCGCTCTTTGTTAACATATAGCTCAGTTTGTGGCATTGGCTTAGATACGGTGCCCATTCCTGGGGATACCTCAATTGATAAAATATCAGCCTTGATGAGAGATACGGGGACAATGGCGTACCGGTTAAATAAACCATTAACAGTGCGTGTGTTTCCTGTTCCTGGATTAGTCGCTGGAGATATGACGGTATTTGAAAGCGAAGACTTGTGTAACTGTGCCGTGTTAGCGGTTCCGTGATCAAGGGAGTTTATTACCATGGAATGCCCGTTCTTGCTTAGCTGGGCATTTCTTCTAGCATGCGATAAGTGTAAGGTTAATCCAAGAGCTAACCCTCTAGATTTTTTACCATAAAATATTTGCAGCCTGTTTTAGGGTAAGCTTTTTTAGTCCATTGGAGTGTATAGCCTCTGCTTTCATAAAAAGGGCGGGCTTGGAAGTTTAATGTGTCTAAAATGGCATAGATACAGCCTCTATCGATAGCAATGTTCTCTGCTTTAGCCAGTAGTTGACTGCCGATGTCTTGCCCTCTAAGCGTTTCACTTACCCATAGATTATCTATCTGTAACCAATTGCCAAATGTCCGAGCGGAGAAGCCTGCGAGCAAGGTACCATGCTCATCTTCGAGTTTAAGCCCAAGCTTAAGTCGTTCAGATACTTCCCAGTGTTGCCAATTAAATTCAGCTATTTTTTGTTCGACGATGTTGGCGAATTCTTTACTGTCATCAAGTGTAAAGTCGAGTGTTGAAGTTGAGCTCATGTGTATTTCCATGTTGAATTATTATGTGGGGAGTATAAACTGGCTTTATTTATGTGATAAGTGCATATTAATCATATTGGAATGAACAAGATGCATAATAAATTGAATCGTATCGATCTTAACCTACTGAAGCTTTTCAGCGCTCTTTATGTTCACGGTAATGTTTCTGTAGCAGCGGAATCTATTAACCTGAGTCAATCAGCATTTAGTCATGCACTGGCACGGTTGAGAGTTCAACTCGATGATGCACTTTTTATTCGCAGCAATGCCAGAATGATCCCAACACAATACGCCATAAGTATTCATGTTAGAGTTGCCGAAGTGTTGACGACGCTTAACTCTTGTCTTGGACCACAGCCTGATTTTACGCCACTAAACAGTCGACATGAATTCAATTTTGCGGTGACCGATTTTACCACGCTCTTGATGATGCCTCGTTTAATCGCTCATTTAGCGCGAGTGGCTCCCAGCGTGAGAATTAATTTGACCAATCACAGTGAGAAGCTGCCTATTAGCGCCTTTGAAACCGGTAATATTGATTTCTCTTTGGGTTACTCTCATGATGAAACCGAACACACTTGTTTAATCAATGAATGGATTTGGTGGGAAGACAGTTATTGCACATTAGCCAATAATCGGTTATTAAGTTTAGATTTATCCACTTTTCTTGAACGTAAGCATATTTTAATTTCTCCATGGGGAGACAGAAAAGGAGTGGTTGATAAACAGCTAAATTTATTAGGCCATCATCGTGATATTGCTGTGCAACTGCCTAATGTAATGAACGCGCCTTTTCTTGTGGCTGAGTCTGATCTGCTGATAACTTTACCTAAATTTGCTGCGGTAGCATTGCAAAAAGCGTTGCCGATTAAGCGATTTGATGTACCGTTTGCTATGCCAAAGTATCAACTTAAGCTGTTCACTTACAGGCCGACTCAGGACAGCCCTGAGAATCGTTGGATGTTAGCACAATTAAAGCAGCTCTTTAAATCGGAGAACATGCCCGCTCTTCTGTGTTAAATTAGCGTCGAGTGTGAGTGGTATTGGTGATGGAGAATGGGATCGGGTACACTACTGCCTTTGTCAGTGAAATAAGTATTAAAAATGGAAACTTTGAATAGTCTTTATCCGGTAATTAAACACCTTCATTTAACGCTTGTTACTGTGAGCGTGCTGTTTTTTATTGTGCGTTTTGTGCTGCACCTTCGTCAATCTCCAGTCATGGAAAAAAAGCTAATTAAAATAGCGCCTCATGTCATTGACACTTTTTTACTCTTGTCTGGTTTAACGCTTTGTTTCATGATCAAGCAGTATCCAGTTGTTGATCCTTGGTTGAGTGAAAAATTAAGTGCTGTTGTCGCTTATATCATCTTGGGCGTTATCGCGTTGAAAGCCGATCGCAGTAAACTGTTTAAAATATTTGCGGCTTTAGGTGCAATAGCTTGGGTAGTATATGCGGCTAAGATTGCTATGTTCAAACAAGCTGTGTTGTTAGGATAATGATTATTTTACCACTTAACGATAAAATTGAACTGCCTGACATAGCTTTTGAAATTGGTGAGCACCTTCGCTTTTCCAAAGCAGAGACCGCTAATTGGGCTTGGTTAGAGCTTGCTGGCGCTGTGCTAAGCCATTATGTCGTCGACAGGCAAGCACGATTGGCTGGATTGTTACGTTGGTTTTATCAAGATTTGGGCTTTTGCATACGCCAGCCTTATTTCAGTGTAAAAGCGGCAGATTTAGGAACTTGCATCAGTAGTCGTCAGGGAAATAGCACCACGCTAGCCACAGTATTGATGTTATTGGCTAAGCAGTTAGATCTTAAGTTAGAGCCCATTTTATTACCAGGTATGACGGTTTTAAGTAGTCGAATTGATGGTGTTGTTAGCTATATTGACCCACTGAACGGCAATGAGTTAACCCGGCATCAGTTACATGTTTTAGTTCGAGGTGAGATGGGTAATGGCGCATCTCTTAAGGCAAGTTACCTTAAACCTGTTAGCTTAACGCGTTTGGTGTCGAGGATGCTTCATGAATTAAAAGCTGGCTGCATTGTTTCTCATCAGTTTGAACCTGCCATGGAATGCTGTAACCTGTTGTTACAATGGCATTCTGATGATCTTAATTTGAATCGTGAGCGTGCTTTTATTGCGCAGCAGTTAGGTTGTATCAGTGTTGCAGCGGCTGATCTTAAACACTTTGTTGATAACAGTCCGCATGATCCAGTTATCGAGTTGGTAAAACTACAATTGAAAGAGTTGCGAGAAATACAAGAGGTATACCATTAACAATCAATGACGGTAGAAAGCCTTTTACCGTCATCTGTTTTGCCTCTGAAAATACTATTAGCACAATAATAATAACGCTAGGGAAGGGGATATATCAATCATGAGTAGCACTGCATTAGTGACCAATGATGCCACAGGACTTGGACTGTTGGCTGTTATCTTGGGATTTGTATTTTATACAAGTCATAGCAAGCATCCATTTTGGACCAAATTTTATCGTTTTATTCCGGCACTGTTAATGTGCTATTTTCTACCATCACTGCTTAATACGTTCAATATCATTGATAATCATGCTTCCCAGCTTTATTTCGTCGCCTCTCGTTATTTGTTACCTGCTTGCCTAGTCTTGCTTATTTTAAGTGTCGATCTGAAAGCTATTTTATCTTTGGGGCCCAAAGCCGTAGTGATGTTTCTGACTGGTACAATGGGTATTGTGATTGGTGGCCCGATTGCGTTACTGATTGTGTCAGCCTTGAATCCTGAAATATTAGGTGTGCAAGGGCCTGAGGCCGTGTGGCGCGGCATGACAACCTTAGCTGGAAGTTGGATCGGTGGCGGTGCAAATCAAGCGGCGATGAAAGAGATCTATGGCGCAGGTGGAGATATTTTCTCTATCATGGTCACTGTCGATGTGATTGTGGCCAATATTTGGATGGCAGTATTGTTGCTGATGGCATCAAAAGCAAAACAGATAGATGCCAGAACAGGGGCTGATACTACCGCCCTTGACGCATTAAAAAAGAAGGTGGAAAAATACCAGAGCGAAAATGCCCGCACTCCGAGCCTTAACGATCTCATGATGATCATGGCTGTCGGTTTTGGTGTAACAGGTCTTGCTCATATTTTTGCTGATTTTCTAGGCCCATTTTTCGAACTCAATTATCCTTGGACACGAGACTACAGTCTGACCTCTAAATTTTTCTGGTTGATTGTAACGGTCACGACCATAGGTTTAGCCATGTCATTTAGCCCGATACGCCATCTTGAGGCAGCGGGCGCCTCTAAAGTCGCCACTGTGTTTTTGTATATTTTAGTGGCCACCATTGGTTTACATATGGATGTGTCTAAGTTATTTGAACCTGAAAATCTGTGGTATTTTGCGATTGGGATCATTTGGATGCTGGTTCATGCCAGTTTGATGCTGATTGTGGCTAAATTGATCAAGGCGCCGCTGTTTTATATGGCGGTGGGCAGTCAAGCGAATATCGGTGCAGCGGCATCGGCTCCCGTGGTGGCGGCTGCATTTCATCCAGCATTAGCCCCAGTTGGGGTTTTATTGGCGGTATTAGGTTATGCGCTTGGTACTTATATGGCGTGGATATGTGGCCAAATTTTACAAGTCATTGCGATGTAGCATGTTCCTTGCTATCGAGTGACTTAATTGATTAACGCTGAGGTGTCACCTTGGCTTTTTAAGAGAGACGTATTGATGAGTAATAAAACCCTAGGTCTAGGTTCCATTGAGATTGCTAACGATAAGCCTTTTGTGCTTTTTGGTGGCATGAATGTGCTTGAGTCGCGTGATTTAGCGATGAAAATGGCAGAAACATATGCTGAAGTGACTCAGAAACTTGGGATCCCTTATGTGTTTAAAGCCTCTTTTGATAAGGCTAACCGCTCTTCAGTCAACTCTTATCGTGGTCCGGGGATGGAGGCAGGGCTGAAAATATTCGAAGAAATTAAATCAACGTTTAATTTGCCATTAATTACCGATGTTCATGAGGTTTGCCAATGTGCACCTGTTGCAGAAGTGGTGGATATTATTCAGCTGCCTGCATTTTTGGCCCGCCAAACGGATCTTGTGGTGGCGATGGCCAAAACCGGGGCCATTATTAATGTGAAAAAACCGCAGTTTTTAGCCCCGCATGAGATGCGTCATATTATTAGTAAGTTCAATGAAGCGGGTAATGATGAGATCATGCTATGTGAACGCGGTTCAAGCTTTGGTTACAATAACCTTGTCGTTGATATGTTAGGCATGGATGAGATGAAGCAAACGGGCTATCCGGTGATCTTTGATGCGACTCATGCGCTTCAACGCCCTGGTGGTCGTGCCGACAGTGCTGGTGGCCGCCGTGCGCAAGCAACTGAACTGGCTCGTAGTGGTATGGCTTTAGGTCTTGCAGGTTTGTTTATTGAAGCCCATCCCGATCCTGATAATGCTAAGTGTGATGGCCCATGTGCATTGCCGCTACATCAATTAGAAAATTATTTGACTCAGATGAAAGCTGTCGATGATCTGGTAAAGTCATTCGATGCCATTGATACGAGTAAGTAATACCTCCTAACGTTGTCAATGTTAGATGAAATAATAAAGCCCATGTCTCTCGATATGGGCTTTATTATTTATCTCAGTGATAATGAGTATGGTTCATTTGTCTTTGGTATTTATCGTTTATCTCTGGTCGATGAGGTATCCTCATCCCACTTTGTAAACTCTGTAAAAGTCGTTATTGTTTATGTGGATCTTGTTTACCTTCCTAGCCGCTTTTATGCAAGCATGGCGCAACGCGTTTCAAAGTCAGCTGAGCAAAGAGGTCAGTGTCGCTGGGGTCACGTTGGCGCGTTTTCTTTGGGCCGGACCTATTGCTGCTCTCTACCTTGTAGCACTTTACCTGTGGCGACCCGTGGCATTGCCAATCATCACGCTTGATTTTATGCTGTATGTTTTAGGCGCATCTGTGATACAGATTTTGGCAACCGCCTTGATGGTTAAGTTATTTAAACTGAAAAACTTTACCATAGGCACAGGACTTGCTAAGAGTGAGGCGTTAGTTGCTGCGATACTTGGGGTCTTATTTTTTGGCACTGAGTTATCACTGCTTGGGTGGTTAGGCGTGTCCACGGGGGCCTTGGCTATTTTCATGATGAGTAGTGCTCAAGGTCTTAAAGAGTTCTCTTTGAAAACGGTATCCATTGGTTTAGCTTGCGGCACTGCATTTGCACTAACATCACTCTGGGTGCGTGAGGCCAGTTTGAGTTTAGGGTTACCTTTCCCACATGGCGCTGCTTGGGTCTTGTTAATGGTTGTGGTTATTCAAACCGTCATTTTACTTGGGTATTTACTGTTTAAGGAAAAAGACACATTAACCTTACTCTGCAATAGACCTAAGCTGACGCTGTTGACCAGTAGCACAAGTTGTTTGGGGTCTATTGGGTGGTTTAGCGCCATGTCTTTGCAAGCAGTTCCCTATGTGAAAACATTGGGTCAGATTGAAGTTTTCTTTACCTTGTTGATTGCTATTTTTTGGCTTAAAGAGCAAGTCAAAATTAAAGATATATTGGCATTAATATTAATAGTTGTTGCGGCAATATTGGTCATGTGGAGCTAGCAACTCTATGGCACTTGTTATCCAGAGTTCAGGTTATCGATTAAATTTGTGACTTAAACGGAACGTTAGCGGTGCAGATAAGATACTGATGCCAGCCAGGCGAGTCGATGGCATCGGATAACAAGTTTCAAATCTCTTTTGTGGTGGGTTCATTGGGCAGGTTTGATTTTTGGTTAGCTTATTGATGACCAAAGTTTCATTGGTGTTTAACGCCTGCCCGGCGAGGGATGTGCGAACACTTCAGTGACACGGCGTGAATATATCCCTATAGCCTCTGCCGTGACTTCCCTGTCACGGAAGGTCACAGCCGGGTTCACACCTTTGTAAAAGCAAAGCATGGTTTCTTCGATTGGTTTTTCTTGGTTGCTAACGCGGTTTTGGACAAAAATGGGTTAACTTGTCGGATAACAAGTGTTACATATCTTTTTTATTGGGTTCATTGGGCAGGTTTGGTGTTTGATTGGCTTGCTGATGACCAAAATTTCATTGGTGTTAATTGCTTGCAGCAGACTGATGTGTAAGTAATCACTCGGCACGCTGTGAATATATCCCTATACGCTCTGCGATTTCATCCTTGAAACCGAAGTCCTCGAGCTCACTTACACCTGATTATTTATCTCTTCGATTTAGCGATTGCTAACACGGTTTTGGACATTTATCAGTTAAATATTAGGCTCTAATTAGGGCTATTTCAGATTATAAAAAGTATCTTAGATTCTTTGTAGAACCAGATTTGATCTGTCCCCTTTTATCCTCGTAGGTTAACCATAAATGGCAGAGATCAAACTTTGCTTTCACCAACAATTGCGTGAGGGATTACCCAGCACACTAAAGATGTGCCTATCTTTGCTTTCATTACCAACATAAAGAGCTGTATAAATATACAGTTAAGTTGTTTTGCTCCCATATTCAAGAAAATGAGCGACGAGCACATTTTATTTTTTCTGAATATCTTTAGTACTAATCAAAAATTAGAGTTGGCAATGCATTAAGTTATTTGTTAAAACTAGATTCATTATATACATGAGCGTGACATCGGCAGAAATATGCGCGACGCGCGCACTATAAAATTGTTAGACAACAAGGAGTATTATTCAGCTATGACAATTAGCTTGAGAGAAGTTACTAAAGATAATTGGGAAGATATTATCTTACTAGAAATTACAAAAGAACAAGAAGAGTTCGTCGCTTTAAATGCAGAATCAATTGCAGGTTCTAAGTTTAACGAACACTATGTTAATCGAGCAGTTTATTTCAATGAAGATCCAGTTGGCTTTATCCAGTATTTTCCTAACTACGAAAATGAAAAACCAAATGAAATTTACATTGATCAATTCATGATCGATGTACCGCATCAAGGAAAAGGTTATGGCACGAAAGCAATTGAATTAGCCCTCAACGAAATCAAGCTTAGAGAGGATTGTAAAGCTATTTCAATATGCTACGTTGAAGGCCATGATGTAATGAAAGGCTTCTTTGAGCGCTTTAATTTTAGCATTGTTGAACAAGATGAGTTTGATGAAACAATTATGGTGTTAAATGTTGCCTAACAGGCAAATCAATAAGGACTAAAAACAGCGAGACCAAAGTTTCATTGGTGTTTAACGCCCGTTCGGCGAGAACTGTGCGAACACTTCAGTGACACGGCGTGAATATATCCCTATAGCCTCTGCCGTGACTTCCCTGTCACGGAAGGTCACAGCCGCGTTCACACCTTTGTAAAAGCAAAGCATGGTTTCTTCGATTTTGATTCTTGGTTGCTGACGCGGTTTTGGACATTTCCGAGTTAGACCATTAATTCTAATTCATGAGTTTCAGGTTAAATTTTCTATGGGTAACGCTTCAAGCTTTGCTACGTCCCTTAGCTTGACTTGTTAGCACCTGCATTACGCAAGTGCTTTAAAATTTCTGAGCTAAAAGGAACAAAGAAAGAGCCAAGAGTAGTATTTAGCTGTATTCTCAGACTGGAATACTTTCCATCGCAATGCTCTTTTACATAGCTATTTATATATGACTCGATTCCTCGTACTAGTAAAAAGCTAGCATCATGACCGTACGGCATTACGATAGGTAAGTGGCTTGATTGTGGATCAAGATCTTTCACCCACATAGCAACAGTTGAGTTAGCTGAATATATTGATAGTGATTTTACGTTAGCAGGCCGATTTCCTTTACTTACCGCAGAAACCATTAGCCTGCTTGTCATATCTGGTGGTGATACTACTAAATTGAATTTTACATCTATTTCTTCACTGTTTAGTTTTCGTTGATTATCGGCTAGCCAGAGTGAAGTAAACACAGCGGCGATAGCCCCAATTCCAGCAATCCAATTACCAACAACACCTAATGCTGGGAACAATACATTGATAAGAGAGCCGTTATCATAGGAAGTACCGAAACTAACGCCTATAGCGAAACTAAGTAGCGCAATCAATATTACGGCTACAGCCAGTAAAATTTTCTTCTGATTATGCCAAGACACGGAATCTCCTTATTAATTAGCTTGTTATATTGCATTTGCATACCAAGCGGCCGACAACATAAAAGCAAGAAACATGCAGGCTTGAAAAAATGTCCAGCGTAATTGGGACATATATGATTTTACCGCAATATGAAATCCAGCTTGTCGATCACCTGCCGTTTTTGTGACTTTTCGATTAATGAGCCATTTCACCCAAAATGGAAAAGGTCTAGAAAACTTCTCCATTATTTTAGATAAACTGATTTCAGTTTCTAACTCAACTCCTTTTTTTTCGGCGTAGCTCTGAATCTTCGTCTCATCTTCTTCATGTTTGTCAAATACAGGTTTAATTAATTCAGATAGTTTAGATTGCACATTACTCTGTATTTCACAGCGAAGTGAATGATATTTAGCAATAAAACCCAAGACAGCAGAAATGACTAAAACAACCAAACAAACCTTAAACCCTTCAGGTTTAAGAAAAGGTAAAATTGATTTAATTTGTGTGATAAATAATGCACCAGTTGCCCCGGGAAAAAAATCATAGCCAGCCATTGTTAATCAATAACATACCTATATTCTAGCGAACGCTCTATGTTTTGTAACTATCAACTCATGAAAGGAAGGAGTGTTAAGCTCATATAACCGAGTACTCTTAACAAAATGAGGTTTTTTGTCGTAAAAAGTTGATTTTCAGGCAAGGAATATCTGCTCTGTTGATAAACTGAGGAAGATGCTATTACAGGTATATTAGAGTTCTGTTGCTCTTATTACTTGAATCCAGCGGCTAGCCTACTTTAAGATACTCGCAACTCGTGGAAAAATGCCGTCGTCTTTTATTTAAGTGTTCACAGTAGCGACTTAGCTCTTGCAATGTCCCTACTGGTCCATGAAATAGATGCCCAAACTCTGTGGTGATTTTGAGCCAATTGTCAGCAGGAATGTTTAGCCTCGTTAATATCTTATCTGCATTGGCCGAGATTGCTCCGCGTTTATCATCTCGAATAATACGGCCTGTTTCATCAATTAATTCAAGATAGTCTTTCAGCGCGAAGTTTATGCCTTTGGGTTGATTCAGCCGTTCATCCCCAATAAAAGGCAGTAACCTGGTAGGTTGTTTTCCATTAATTGCCGCGTTGACTCGCAATTGAAGGCTGGTGTAGTCTGAATTCTCAGGCGTATTGGCCATTTTAGCCCGAATAGGATTAAGTTCAACGTAGGCCATACAAGCCAGCACTGCCGCTTCATCCAAAAGCGCTTGAGATTTAAACCGTCCTTCCCAGAAATGACCCGTGCAGTTATCTTCAAAGTTGGCTTGCCTAGCAATAGGCTCATTAAGACATCGCATAAACCAGCTAATATCACTCAGTCGTGAGCGGTAAGTTGCAATAAGATGTTTTAATTTAGCCACTTGGTGCTCATCAATCACTTCACCTCGAGCAAATTTTTGTGTGAGTGCTGTGCCGTTAAAGCATTGATGCCATTGTTCAACCACTTCCCTATCTGACCAGACATTGGCTTTATCTAAATCGATATATAACACAATATGCAAATGATTACTCATCACCGCATAGGCCGCCACATCAATCGCAAAAACGTCAGATAATTTAAGCATTTGCGCCTCAACCCAACCGCGTCGATGGTCATAGTTTTTACCTGTGTACTTATCATCACCACAGAGATATGCGCGGCGCACGACACGGCTACAACAATGATAATAAGGCGTGTCTTCGATACTGATTAGCGTTCTTCTAGGCTGGGGCATAACTCACTCCAATGATATCACCATGATTAAATTTTAGTCACAGCGACATGAAGTGCAATTAACAATGGCTGTCTATGGATTTTTGCTTTGGATTTTTGGATTTGCCTAAATTCATACATTATTGAGTGATCACAATATCACTTGAGAATATTGAATTAATACAATACTATACTGTAAAAATTTTACCTAAAAAGCACTTTAAACGTACTAAAACAGTTTGCTGTTTTCTCCGCTCACATTTTAGCAAACAATTTTTAGCCCCTTAATTGGGCGTTAGGCATTTCAGGAGTTCAGTGTTGGCAAAAGTTATATTGCAAGGATTTATACTCGTACCAGATTCCGATCTTGAGATAGTAAAACGTGAATTGCTTACTCATAAAAGCCTCACATTAAAAGAGGCTGGTTGCTTAACTTTTACTGTCACACCTGATGAAAGTAATCTCAACAAATTTAGTGTTTACGAAGAGTTCATTAATCAAACTGCCTTTGATAACCATCAAGCCCGAGTTAAGTCATCTAAATGGGGTGATGTAACTAAAAACGTAGAAAGACATTACCAAATAAGCAGTGGTAACTAAACGTATAACTAATAAGGATAGGCCACGCGCAGCCGCTTCCTTATCCCAAGTGTTGAACAAGCCCGAGATTGCAGGAAGTGATAGCTTTATATAGTAAATAGCGGCGTGAGAGTTCACGCTGGAATCCATAGTCTCGTACTCACCGTAATCACTTCGGTAACACATGCCGCAGTACTAACCATAGGAACTTCACAGCAGGTAAAATGCGTATTTCAGTGCTTCTTGTTCAATATTTTTCCGCTTAAGCGGGCATTATGTGTTTTCACAGAAATGATAGGTTTAATGGAGTAATTATGATTTTAATTAAAACGGTTGAAAGTAATTCAACATATTTATCTGAATTGTATCAATGGTTTGAAAGTGAGTGGGATGATGTTGAACCACTGGCTACAACAAAAGATGGAAAAGTAATCCCAAATCCTATCATTGCCTTAGAAAATGGTGAATTAATTGGTGGTTTAGTTTTTACTCGTTTTCTATCTCCAATTACTCAAGAACAGGCTGTTTGGGTTAATGCTGTCTTTATTAAACCTGAAAATCGTAAGCAAGGAATTAGCGCACAATTGATTAATCATGCTGAAAAAATGGTTGAGGAAATGACTGAACCAGAATTATTGGTTTTTACTCATATTCCTACATTGTATTCAAATCTAAAATGGACAGTAATTGAAACGGTCGATGATCATTTCGTACTTAAAAGTTCATTGGTTCAATAAGAACACACATAATAAATACATCAATAGGATTTGCTACACTTAAATTTATATTTTTACCTTTACCTTTACCTTTACCTTTACCTTTATTTTTAGTGGGTAAGGCGTTTAAATTCAGCTTCCCATTTTGGTTGTTCTCCATTTCCCTAGTGTGAGTCTATGAGATATAGCTAGTGAGTTAGAGCAAGAGTTGGTTCACTTTATGAACGACCATTCTTTCATCAATGCGCCTTGAATTGAAAAGTTTGAGGGCCTCTGAATTGATCATATACGTAATGCAATTGGTATCATTCATGTGAAATTATCTATTTACTTGTGATACTGGCTTTAATCAAACATCCAAATGCAAGAATACCTTCAGTAGCGTCAATAAATAGGGTTTCTATCCAGTATCTGTTTTGTTATAATTTTATTAGTACAGTAAAAAGATAATTTTTTACTTTTCAATAAATGGATTTTTGTTATGTACATGGAGAAAAGTATGGTGGAATTTTTATTCACCCAAGCTAATTTACCCTTTTCAATCTCGCTTTTTTTAGTCCTTTTATTGGGCATATCTGAAGTCTTATCATTAATGCTAGGTTATAGCTTAGTCGGTGCACTTGATAACTGCGCTCCTGTTGATGCTGATATAGAAACTTCATTTACTGGTTTTACTGGAGTCTCTGGTTGGCTATGTATCAATCGTTTACCGCTTCTTATTTGGTTTGTTCTCGTTTTAATCAGCTTTTCTTTTGTAGGGTACGTCAGTAATTACCTAGCTTTAATCATGACTCAACAAATGTTTCCTCAAGCTATTAGCTTACCTATTGCACTGGTATTTACTGCTATTTCCTGCCGTTACGTAGGGGCTGCTATTGCGAGGGTATTGCCTAAAAATGAGAGTAATGCAGTGTCTATCGATACCTTGCTCGGCAGTGTTGGTACTGTGACCTTAGGTTGTGCGATTAAAGGTAATCCTAGCGAAGCGTTAGTCAGAGATAAACATCAGCAAAGACACTATATTTTGGTTGAACCAGAAATGTCCGGAGTCGAGTTTAATACTGGTACTCAAGTGATATTGCTTAAGCGTGAAGGCACCGTTTGGTCTGCTGCTCGATTCGATTCTTAGCTCATACTCTCATCAAAATCTAAGACAAATCATTAAATTAAAAAGTGGTTAATTGATTGAAATGGCATCAATTAAGTCTAGTGCTTAATCCCATCGATATCAGTTAACAATATCATGTAATATTAAGGAAAAAGTATGGATAAAGTTCAAGGTATTAATGACACATTTGGTAGCAGTCTAGTGTTCTTTTTAGCGGGAGCTGTGCTGCTGGGGATCTTGGTGATAGGTGTTATTTTTGCCAAGTTATATCGCCGAGCATCAAAAGAACTGGCGTTTGTCAGAACGGGTTTTGGTGGGGAAAAGATAATAAAAGATGGCGGTGCTATCGTATTGCCAGTGCTACATGAAACTATTTCTGTGAATATGAATACTCTGCGTATTGAAGTGGTAAAGATGCAAAAGGATGCGTTGATCACTAAAGATAGAATGCGAGTGGATGTGAGAGCTGATTTTTACCTAAGAGTGGCACCTAATGCTGATGGGATCTCAATGGCTGCACAGACTTTAGGCTCGCGTACAACACGTGTAGAAGAAGTTAAGCAGTTAATGGAGTCTAAGTTTGTTGATGTGCTTCGTGCTGTTGCGGCTGAAATGACTATGATTGAAATGCATGAGCAAAGAGCTGACTTCGTCCAGCGAGTGCAGAATAATGTGGCGAACGATCTCGAAAAAAATGGCTTAGAGTTAGAATCTGTATCTTTGACGGGGTTTGATCAGACTGAACTGCAGTATTTCAATGAAAATAATGCTTTTGATGCGGAAGGTCGTGCGCGCTTGGCTAAAATCATCGAAGAAAAACGCAAAGAAACCAACGATATTGAGCAAGAAAATCGCATTAAGATTGAGATGCGTAATTTAGAAGCTGAAAAAGAATCATTGGCGATTGAGCAAGCCGAGCAGGAAGCTAAATTGATCCAACAACAGGCATTGGATTTTAAGCGTGCTGAGCAAAAAGCTGAAATTTTAAAGCAGCAAGCGCAAAAGACTCAAGAAGAACGTGAGGCCGAAATAGCCAAAGAGCGAGCGATTGAGACAGCGGAAATAGAGAAAACTAAAGACATTGAGACTCGTGAGATTGAAAAGCGCAACGCCATTGAGCAATCACGAATTCAGCAATTAAGAGATATTGAAGTTGCCGAGCAAGACAAACAAATAGCGATTGCACAAAAATCGGAAGAGGAATCCGCTGCGCGGGCTAGGGCAGCTGAAGCTGAAAAGTTAAAAGTAGAGAAAGAGGAAGCGGTTGTGACAACTCGTCAAGTTGCCATCGCCAATCGTAGTAAAGAGATTGAAGTGATTGATGCCCGTAAAGAAGCCGAACGTGAAGCCGTTGGTATGACGACTAAGGCTGAAGCTGAGAAGCGCGCTGCAGAAGATAGAGCCAGTGCGATACTTATCGAAGCTAAAGCCAGTGCGGATGCGAAAATGCTTCAGGCTGCGGCAGATGAAAAAGTGTATATCGTTGAAGCTGCGGGTAAGCAAGCCTTGTATGAAGCTGAAAATGTGTTGAGCGATGCACAGATTGATTTACGACGTGCTTTAGCCACGATAGCTGCATTGCCAGAAGTCATTAAACAGTCGGTTAAGCCCCTTGAAAATATTGAAGGAATTAAAATTTTGCAAGGTTATGGTGCAGCAAGTAATGGCACATCTGTAGGCGGCGGATCCGCTCAGTCAGGGCAAGCGGGGATAGCTGAACAGATCACCACAGCGGCGCTTAATTATCGTGCCAATGCGCCTGTGGTCGATGCCATGTTGCGTGAACTAGGCTTAGTTGATGCCGAAAAAGGTGGCCTTAATGATCTCTTAACTGGCAATCACTTACTTGATGATGCTATATCGAGTTTGGACGCAGATAACGTTAAGCTTAATGGGTATATTCCCCAACTATCTCCAGATGCAGAATTAAGCATGCAAAGAAGTGAAAACACTTAAGAGTTAATTGCTCCTTGGCTCTAGCATCCCAAATCACGGCTCCCTGTATGGTCTATTGTTTATGGAATTAAATAGACCGTTACAAGTGGTGGCTTCAAAAGTTTAATTGAAGCAAGGGGATGGGTGGGAAGTGTTTGTCAGTTGGTACAATATCGAACATAAGCACAGTAAGCTCAATTTTATATCACCAAGTGAGCGTCATAGGTGGATACAGGAGGACGAACAGTTTTCCTGATCCAGTGCGGTATGGGATATCACTAGGTTAATTTCAAACGAAGTTTGAATAAAAATATAATAAAGAGAATGAAAGGCTAATGCTTCAAGAATCTTAGCCAATATCAACTAGGCTTGAAAGTTACATATAGAAATGTAATCAGCCTTAAATTATCTCAAACCACCGCTTTCATTGCTTTAGCTAAAGCGAATAATCCATTGGTGCGCGAAGGGCTTAATTGTCCTGTGAGTCCTAATTTATCAAAATATTTGTCAATATCAAATGCTGTGATTTCTGTACCAGTTTTGCCATTGCAGGCAACAAGTAATAGTCCGATTAAACCTTTGACTACCCGAGCATCACTATCACCAAGAAAATAATGTTTTTTTTCAATCTCTTGGTGGTAGAGCCAAGCACTGCTTTCGCAACCTTTAACTTGAGCGGACTCAAGCTTGAAGTCATTGTCAAGCTTGGGTATCGATTTTCCCAGCAACATTATCTGACGATACCTTTCCTGCCAGTTATTCGCCTGTTCGAATAAGGGTAAAATTTCAGTATGGTTGAGCTGTAGTGCTAAAAATGTGTCGGTGCTGGGCTTGGATACTTGACTCATGTTTGTCCTGATTAATCATGTTTACATGTAATGATTTTTTTTAAAATGTTAGGGTCTACTTATCTTTTGTGGTTTTTTTTTATACAAAAAAGTACTTTTATAGTTTAGTAATTCTACACTAACAAGTGGCAAGGTAGTAGAAAGACTGAAAAAACCTTGCACTATAGCTCATCTCAATGGCTTTATTGCGGTTTTTTTTACTTAACCTATTTAAGCCTCATCGCCGAATGCCTTACACTAAAGCTATTGTAATGGAGTAAAATTCAAACTCTAAAGATAAACAGACCCTAGTCTAATAACAGTTCTTTTACTGACTCGAGTGCTTTGATAAAGCGGTCTATATCATCTTTACTTGTATAAATACCGATAGATGCACGGCAACAGCCTCTAATTCCTAAACTTGTCATCAAGGGCATAGCACAGTGATGGCCAGCGCGTATTGCAACACCTTGTTGATCTAACAGTATGGCTACATCTTGATGATGCTCATCAGCAAGGTTAAATGCTACCGCGCCGATGTTGTTGTCGTTAGCGCCATAAAGGGTAATATCACTCATTTGTCTGAGTTGAATGTGTAAATAATGTAGCAGTTGTTCTTCTTGTTTGGCGATGTCAACTCTGGGGAGTTGGCGAATAAAGTCTGTGGCAGCACCTAACCCTATCACTTCTGCAATAGGCGGTGTTCCTGCTTCGAGTCGGTTAGGGAGTGTATTAAACTGAGTGGTATCAAAGCTAACACTGGTTATCATCTCTCCTCCGGTCATCAACGGAGTCAGGGTATCTAATATTTCAATGCGTCCATAGAGCACGCCGACACCTGTAGGGCCATACATTTTATGGGCGGAGAAGACATAGAAATCACAACCCATTGTTTGAACATTTACTGCTAAATGGGCGATGGCTTGAGCGCCATCGACTAAGGTCAGTGCGCCTGCGTGTTTAGCGCGAGCGACCAAGTCATGAATGGGATTGAGGGTACCTAAAGCGTTAGAGACATGATTGAGCGCAACAATGGCTGGTTTTTCTTGTAATAATGTATCATAAGCCGTCTCATCGAGGCGGTATTCGCTTGTGAGTGGGATGGGTTTAATGATGGCGCCTGTGCGTTTAGCCAGCTCTTGCCAGGGAACAATATTGGCATGGTGAGCACTGGTGTCGATGAGTATAATGTCCCCAGCATTAATGTGTTGGGTTAACCCGTAAGCCACTAAATTAATTGATTCGGTCGTACCATGAGTAAAAATGATTTCTTCACGTTGCTTAGCATGAATAAAGTCGAGCAGATTATCACGTACAGCCTCGTACTGAGTCGTCGCTCTAGATGATAGCTGGTGCGCTGCTCTGTGGACATTGGCATTATCATTTTCATAATATCGAGTCATCGCTGCAAGCACTTGCTTAGGTTTCTGGCTCGTGGCTGCGGTGTCTAAGTAACACAGTGGATAACCCCCTAAAGTTTGCTTTAGCGTAGGAAATTGAGCGCGAAGCTGGATAAAGTCCATTGTGTAGGTCCGATGTTTGATAATGAAAATAAAAGGCGATGAGATCATCAAAGATCTTATCGCCTTTTGCAAGTAGCTTTAGTGACTATTGCGCTATTTTGACATGATGGTGGCCTATCTTAATGCTCATCGGTTATTGCAAGTACATAGTTTGGGTTAATCATTGTTGATTTAGGCTAAAGTACCCAATATTGTCTTGTAACGTACTGCATTCATCTGGCATTTATCATCAGTAATGTATCAAGCCAACCCTCGTACTTTTGCGTGAGCCTTGAACTGGATCATTACAATAACGGTTAGTTAATTTTGTACCACCATGATGCTTCAATTTTTGAATATGCAGTCGAAAAATCTTTATTTTCAACTTCTATTATCAATCGTTTATCTAAATTTGCTTTAGAAAAAGCATCTTTAAAGAAAGAGTGATTCTCTAAGGTTTTTTGCAAATTACCACTTGCTAATGATTTATCTAAGTAGGTTTCAATGAGTGATGCCAATTTATTGTTATCTTTATTGACATAAAAAAATCTCCCAAACGGATAGACTAACGTTATTTTTTGGTCAATAGTTATCCCCTCTAATCCTTCACCATATTTATTGAAAAATTGAAAAACCTCATTAGAGCCGAGAGGGAATGAATTAAACCTCCCCCCAACCAACATGTTCATGAGATTCTTTATTGCTGTCGATGTTTTTACTTTTATGCCCGCATTTTCTAAAATGGGAATATCACCCCATCCACTTCCTTGACCCGCCGTAAACTCGAGATCTTTAAATTTTTTATTTTCTGCCACTATGGTGTTAATTTTTTCTTGCCCAGTTTTATTGACAATAAAAATTCTCCATCCAAGTAGACCACGATCAAATGGTCTATATATGGGGATAAATCCGTGTTCAAGATCTTTTTTATAGCCTGTATCAAATAGAGATAGGTCCCCTTTTTCTACTTCTTTTCTTGCTCTGTCTTGGTTGACTTCAGTCTTTTGCAGTTCAAGGGTGCCGGGCATTCCCTCTTTGTTTATTAACATTTCAAGAATTGCATAGCCAATTGAAGCTGAGCCAACGCCATCAATATTGGGATATTTGATAACCTCATTAGCAGATATGGAGAAAGTCATCATAGTCGCCAGAAGCAAAAAGTGAGTCAGTTTTCTCATTGTCGATAGTCCTATTATCATTAATCTGACTATAACTATAGCCATAACTATCATTTTGGTGAGTCTTTTATTGAAACTTGATAATGAGTTTTTTACTGATTTTATTGGTATCTTGTTTAATAGGTGAGCCTATTTATTAGAGGGAGTTATGGGCAGGGAAAGCGGTACATTTGTGATAGCTCATTGAGGCGGAGCATGAGTTCTGATGAAATACTCACATTGATACTATCAATATTTTCTTTGAGTTGTTCAATGTTTGTAGCACCTATGATGTTTGAGGCGACAAATTTACGTGAGTTAACGAAAGCCAATGACATTTGTGCTGGACTTAGTTTGAACTCTTGAGCTAATTCAACGTATGCTTGAGTGGCATCAAGGGCTATTTGATTGTCGGTATAACGGGAAAAACGTTTGAATAATGTCAGACGTGCGTTTTCTGGCCATTGATCATTTAAGTATTTACCAGACAAAGCACCGAATGCGAGTGGTGAGTATGCGAGTAAGGGCAGCTCTTCTCGGTGACATATTTCTGCCATTCCCACTTCGAAACTTCGATTCAGTAAATTATAGGGGTTTTGTACGCTAATGACTCTGGGCAGGTTATGTTTTTCTGCCAGTTGTAGGTATTTCATTAATCCCCAAGGTGTTTCATTAGACACACCGATATATTTGATTTTTCCTTCTTTAACCAATGAACCTAAGGCCTCTAGCGTATCAATAATGGGGGTGAGTGTTTCGCTGTCATCGATTTGTTGGTAGGAAAGTTTGCCGAAAAAGTTGCTGTTTCTGTCTGGCCAATGTACTTGATAAAGATCGATGGTCTCTATTTGTAAACGCTCGAGAGAGGCATCGACCGCCTCATGGATATTACGCCAGTCCAGCGCCATATTCGTGCGTATATAATCATTTTTCCCTCCCGATGCAGAGACTTTAGTCGCGATGATTAATTTGTCTCTTTTGCCTGTTTTTTTTAAGTAATTACCTAGGATACGCTCTGTGGCACCCTGAGTTTCTGCTTTAGGAGGAACGGGGTACATTTCTGCGGCATCAATAAAATTGATGCCTTGATCGATGGCGTAGTCGAGTTGGGTAAATGCGTCTGGTTGGGTATTTTGTTCACCCCAAGTCATGGTACCTAAGCAGAGTTCACTAACATCAAGGTTGGAATGCGGTATACGTCTGTAGTCCATTTAAATCTCCACTCTTTATTATGTTATAAATTTCAGTGTGTTTGACGTAAATTTAGGTGAAATTGATTCGTATTAACTTGAGGCTAGCAAGGTTTTGCAAAAAAAACTAGGTCTAGGTTTGATAGAGCTTGGTGTTTAATAGAGGAGACATGGCTAATATGAGTGCTTGAGTATAGATACTTTCTCGGGTTGCTGCTCCTTGGGTTAATAGTCCTATTGCTCCTCCTTTTTGCTTGATGTTATCGGTATTAAACAGTCTGTCCATTACATTGCCGAGTTCTTCGCCTTCATTTAATGCCTGGTAAATCATAGGAGGAAGGGGAAGTTGCGCACTACAACCAATCATTTGTTGGTTTTTATTGGCAATAACCACATAAGCAAATGTTGCTGGACCATGAGCAAATTGATCAACACCTCCCTCTATGGCAATAACAAGATCAGCGGTTAGGCCATTTTCAAGGTTTTGGCAATATTCAACTCTGTTGATCGCACCTTGTAACGTTTCCTCTTTGGTCATAGGCTGTGCTGCAACACCTGAGGGAGCGTGAGTTCCTTGGCAATGAATGATCGCGTTGGGGAATAATTGATTGAGTGCGTATTTTGAAGCTTGGATTTTAACTGGATTCATGGATCCAACAATGACATTGATACTGTTAAGTTGGCCAACTTTTTCATCATAAGATGGTGATATCTTGGTTAGCATTTTATGTCCCACATTTAGGTAAATTCATGACTGTTTGGCATATTTTGCATCCTATTAATAACATTTTCAACCAAGCTGTGATGCCTTAATTTCTGATCTTAAGAGACATCAGCCAGATTCGCTTCATGGCGATAAAAAATATTGATGTGTCTCCCCGTTATGGATAGTGAATTTTATTGTTAATTCTATTGTTTTTTTTAGATAATGTGTTAATTATATGTTTTGCAGTATTCATTAGTGTCATGTCCGTATGAGGGTGAACATTTGATATTGTCTTGTGTGAGTTATATAGCAAATAAATTGAATCAGCATTTGAAATTTAAATTTGAATTGGCTGAAGATATTGTGATCGTTTCTAATTTAGTTGGGCACGATGGTAGTCTAAGTTCGAACATTAACAATAGAGTTGTACTATTTTTAATAAACATTGAAAAAGAAACGGCTGTTAAAGTAAGTGTGCCTCCACTTATCAATTCCAACGGTTTATCTAATGTTAAGCCTATATTTCTCAATCTTTATCTTATGGTTGTCGCCAACTTTACTGATAATAATTATAATGAATCACTTAAATTCATGTCGAGTGTCATTAGCTATTTTCAACTTGAACCTGTTTTTAATCATCAAAACTCCCCTGATTTAGATCAAAATATAGAAAAAATAATCTTAGATATCGAGAACATTGAAAGGCATGAACAAAGTAATGTATGGAGCATGCTAGGCGCTAAGTATATGCCATCAATTCTGTATAAAATCAGAATGGTGACCATAGATCCTAAGGCGACGGTATCAAGAATAAGTCAACTCTCAGAAGCAGAAGTATCAACGGGTACAAAGGAATAGATATCTCTATGAATTATAGGGTTATGTATAAAATAAACTTAAAGCATCAGTATTTTAAATCGCTAGTGTGTGAAGGCTTGAACTTTCACCCCACAGCTGAAACCCTGAGGCAAGCAAAAAATACAGGTGTCATTTTTAAGCCTTATGTTGGCGGTGTTGGGGTATTATATGATTTAGATAAACTTAAATTAATGATGTCATACGCATCAGATGACAATGACCCCTTAGTGTTTGACTTTATGGTGACTAGCCATGAACCTAATCTTAGTGATTATTCATCGATTACATTATTAAAAGAAAACAAAATTGTGATGTTAGCAAATCGAATCTCTAATGATGAATTAAATTTCATTAAAGGTGATGTTGTTTTACATCAACAAGAGTATATATCAGAAGAAGACTTCTTAAGTCTTGATGAGTTAAAGCCTGAGGATGTTTCTGCGATTAAATTTAGTCATGCTAAAGTTGTGTTTTTTATTTCAATTCATATAAATAAAAAATTACTTGATATAATCTCTAATGATGTCGTGAGTAATAATAGATTAAATTTAATTGCGAAGGTAGATAACAGGAAATCCTATTGGGAATACCGTGTTTATGGCCGTTCTAGCGGTAATTTTGATGTTGTTGATATAAATAAATCGGTATTTTTTGACAAAAAAAGCATAGATGTTTCTGAAAGTGGAGAACAGATGGCCATTTTTAGAAGCCATTGTCGACTTGAATTGAAACAGTTTAGTGAACATCATTTTCAATTAGTTGATAAACGAGCTAAAGGAAATAAAGTTGTGATCCATCATTTACCTACAGCTCAAGCTGGTAAGGGCTACCAGGAATCCATTGACACTAAAATAACTCAAATTTCTGAAATTTTTGTTAACTTTTAATTGTAAAGGAATAGATTATGGGCGTGATGAAAACACCGGGCGTGTATATTGTTGAAAAAAATGCATTTCCTAATTCTGTTGTTGAAGTGGCAACGGCTGTCCCTGCTTTTATCGGTTATACCGAAAAAGCCATTAATGGCAGTAAATCGTTATTAAATAAGCCATGGCGGATTACGTCCATGGCTGAATTTCGTAGTTATTTTGGTAATGCTCCATCACCCCTATTTGATATCAGTGAAAAAACGGCAGACTCAAAAGATGATCCTGCGGTTGTATTAGGTGATAAACAATATGTTGTCACCCAGTCTAATACTCGCTATATGCTGTATTACAGCATGATGCATTTCTTTCAGAATGGAGGCGGCCCTTGTTATATCGTGTCTGTCGGGAGTTATACCGATGACATTGAAGCGGCAAAATTAGAACTTGGGATCCCGACATTACTAAAAGAGCAAGAACCGACAATGCTCGTTATCCCAGAAGCTGTACGTTTAGCAGAAGATGATTGCATTAGTGTACAGCAAGCTTCTTTAGCTCACTGTGGTGGCGCTATGCGCAATCGAGTGGCTATTTTGGATGTTTGGAATGGATTTAAAGATAGACAGGATGAAGATGGGGATTGTATCGCTAATTTTCGTTCAAAGTTGGGCATTAATAATTTAGATTTTTCAAGTGCTTACTATCCATGGCTACACACTACTATCGTTCAGGACAGTGAACTTAGCTTTGCAAATATAGGTAATGCAGATGTGTTGACGACCATACTTAATGATGAAGTTGCAGCCAACTTTAGTGATTTAGAGGGGTTAAGTGCAGATGAGTTAGTAAGCCCGAGCAATAAAATGCGAGTGGCAAAACGCGATCAAATGTTAGCCGAAATCACTTCATTGTCAACCGTTGAAGGTGATGCTCAAAGGGGGCTATTAAATAAGACATTAACGTCGATGAGTCCAGCCTATGGCAGTTTATTACTTGATATAAAAACTAAGCTCAACCTCTTACCTCCTGCCGCGTCAATGGCGGGGATTTATACCATGGTTGATAATGCGCGTGGTGTTTGGAAAGCGCCTGCTAATGTGAGTTTAAACTCGGTAATATCTCCAGCAGTTAATATTTCCCATGATGAACAAGAAGATTTAAACGTCACGACTCAAGGTAAATCCATCAACGCTATTCGAACATTTATTGGTGAAGGCACTTTAGTTTGGGGGGCTAGAACCCTTGATGGCAACAGTTTAGATTGGCGTTACATCAGTGTCAGAAGAACCATGATCATGCTCGAAGAGTCAATTCGGTTGGCTGCTAAAGCTTATGTCTTTGAGCCCAATACGGCCAATACGTGGGTGACGATTAATAGCATGATCACTAATTTCTTAACCGGTATTTGGAAACGAGGTGGCTTAGCAGGTGCATCACCTGCAGATGCGTTTAATGTCAGTGTCGGACTGGGAAATACCATGACAAGTGAAGATATTCTTGAGGGGATTCTACGAGTCACTGTTTTGGTCGCTGTAACGAGACCTGCTGAATTCATCGAAATTACTTTTCAGCAACAGATGCAGAAATCATAACGTTTATTCATATGGTAACCCATTAAGAAATTATGAGTTAAGGAGAACAATATGTCAGATGATGGTTCGAAACAATCCGCTAATGTATGGCCAATGTCTAAATTTTACTTCGAAGTAAAATGGGCCGGAGGCGCTGGTGAGGGGATGGTTTCTTCGTTTCAAGAAGTCTCTGGACTTGATGTTGAAGCTCAGGTTATTGAATATCGTGCAGGGGACAATAAGATATTTTCCACGATAAAAATGCCCGGTATCGTTAAGTCTAGTAATGTCACTTTGAAGAAAGGCATCTTTGCTAAAGATAATAAATTCTTTGATTGGTACGGCAAAATTAAAATGAATACGGTTGCAAGAACGGCGGTGACCATCAGTTTGTTGGATGAATCCGGTGCACCTACCATGGTGTGGACCTTGTCGAATGCTTGGCCAACTAAAATTACTGGCACTGATCTTAAATCAGATGGTAATGAGGTCGCTGTTGAGACGATTGAGTTGGCACATGAGGGTTTGGCTATTGCTAACGCCTAGTGTTAATCCCCAGCATTAGATCCATATCTGGTGCTGGTTTGATAATAATGATGGCCACTAAAGGGGATGATGATGTCAGATGGGTCGAAGCAAGATGATGGTTGGCCAGTACCTGCATTTTATTTCAAAGTGGCATTTCATGGTGCAAAAAATAAATCAGATACATCTTTCCAAGAAATAGGTGGGATCAGCGCTCAAGTTGAAACCGAAGAGTATGGTGAAGGTGGAGAAAATAGATTTATTTATCAACTTCCTAAGTCGGTTAAGCACAGTAATTTAAGCCTCAAGCGTGGCATTACTAAATTGGATTCATTTATTGTTAAATGGTGTATAACATTTTTCGAAGGTGATTTCAACAAAACCTTAGAACCTAAAGATCTGTCAGTTCATTTATTAGGTGAGCGAGGGACCGTCATTCGCAGTTGGAATTTTTTTCAAGCCTATCCCGTTAATTGGAAGCTCGATGCTTTCCATTCAACTAAAAATGAAGTGGCAATTGAAGAGATTGAGCTGTGTTATCAGTATTCAAATAGAGTGATGTGAACATGGCGATTGAAGTGAAACAGTTAGTCATTAAATCCAATGTGATTAATGGGCAAGATAGTCCGGCCGTTTCAGTTGTGACGGAGGAAGAACTCGACGCACAGCAAGAAGAAGTGCTAAAGCGTTGTTTTAAAATGATCCAGCAACAGCGAGTACAAACCCGAGAGCGTTAGGGAGTGATGATGGCTAAAAAATTAACAATTGAAGCGGAAGATGGCAGTAGTAAGTTTGAACTTATGCTTAATCCATCAAACTTTAGCCACAACCACGTTATCCAATACGATAAAAAGAGTAAAAAATCATTAGGTAAGTCTGCCAGTGAAACTAAATTTGCTGGATATGATGCAGAGACCATTGATTTTATGACTATTATTGACGGGACCGGAGTAGTTAAAACGACTAAACCTGTAGATGTTACTCAGCAAGTGTCAGATTTAAAAGATGTTATCTATAACTATATTGGTAATAAACATGAGCCCAATATCGTTCACATTGTTTGGGGGACTTTATATTTTGTGTGTCGTTTGACCAGTTTTAAAGTCGAGTATGTATTGTTTAAACCAGATGGTACACCTCTGAGGGCGAAAGTGAACCTTTCATTTAGTGGTTATATGACCAATAAGGAAGAGGCACTAAATTCGAAGCGTTCTTCACCCGATTTAACTCATGTGATTGAATTTAAGGCGGGTGATACCTTACCACTTTTATGTCATCAAGTTTATCAAGATGGCTCGTATTATATGCAAGTGGCCAAAATTAACAATTTGGCTAGTTTTAGACAGATAACGCCTGGCACCAAGTTATTTTTCCCGCCGCTGCTTTAATGTTTTAAGGATAAAAGTTGTTATGGCTGCTTCCCCAATGAACGATTGTGATGGTGTGATCAAATACAGTATCACGGCAGACGGTAGCCCTTTAAAAGATGATATTAATGTACTTATGATTGAAGTTCATTCAGCGATTAATCAGGTGCCGAGGGCTAAAGTCATTGTCAGTGATGGTGATATGCCAACAAAAAACTTCCCACTTAGCGCTGAAGCTTGCTTTAAACCAGGGACTAAAATCGTCATAAAAGCGGGTTATGATAGTAATGAAGATTTGCTTTTTAGTGGCATTATCACTGGGATAGGCATTTCAATCGCAGCCAGTAATGTGTCAACACTCATCATTGATTGCAAAGATCAATGTGCTGCTATGACTGTATCGAGATGCAATGCAAATTACACCAAACAAAAAGACAGCCAGATAATAGAAACCATTATTGGTCAATACTCTGATTTATCAAGTGTTGTTAGCGCGACAGATTCTCAATATGAGGAGCTAGTGCAATTTAATTGTACAGATTGGGATTTTATCTTAACCCGTGCTGAAATGAATGGCTTTTTGCTGTGTGTTGATGCCGCTAAGCTAACGATTGGTGCACCAATCGTTGATGGTGATGCTGTATTAACCGTGACCTATGGTGAAGATTTGATTGAATTTGAAGCGGATATCGATTCAAGGTTTCAATTAACTAAGGTTAAAAGCGTGTGTTGGGATCCCAGTGAGCAGGCAAGCCAAGAGCAGGAGGTGTCTTCGCAAACGTTAAACTCCCAGGGAGATCTCAGTTCATCAACGTTAGCACAAGCGCTTAATCTTACTAACTTTCGTTTGCAAACTTCTAATACTTTAGATGCTACAGCGTTAACAGCATGGGCTAAAGGTCAGCAGGTTAAATCGGCGTTGGCAAGAATACGTGGAAGAATGAAATTCCAAGGGAGCTCTTTGGCTAAAATAGGTTCACTCATTGAGGTTGTGGGGGTCGGTAGTCGCTTTAATGGCTCGGTTTTTGTGAGTGAGGTCAATCATCAATTGGTCAATGGTCAATGGTTAACTGACATTGAATTTGGCATGTCACCCCATTGGTCAAGTGAGCATAGAGACATCAGTGCTATTCCTGCTAGCGGTATCATCCCCGCCGTTGAAGGTTTACAAATTGGTGTGGTGATGAAGTTAAATGACGATCCAATGGGTCAAAATAGGATTCAAGTTAATGTGCCAGTGATGCAGGCTACGACGCCGGGTGTGTGGGCCCGATTAGCCACATTTTATGCTTCACAAGATTTTGGAAGTTTTTTTATTCCCGAAGTGGGGGATGAAGTTGTATTAGGTTATTTTAATAATAATCCTAGTGAGCCGGTGATTTTAGGCAGCTTGTATAGCAGTAAACACGCACCAGCATACGCCATTGAAGAAGCAAACAATACTAAGGCAATTGTCACAAAAAGTAAGTTGAAAATTGAGTTTAATGAAGAAGATAAAGTGATCACCATCGTGACTCCCGCTAATAATCAAATTGTGATCAGCGATAAAGAAAAATCGATTGTTTTACAAGATCAAAATAGTAATAAGGTGGAGATGAATGACAGTGGTATCACATTAGACAGTCCAAAAGACATCAAAATCACTGCCAAAGGGACGTTAACTTTAGAGGCTGTAGGGGAAATCAGCATGAGTTCTAAAGCGGATATAAATGCTTCTGGAATGAATATAAATCAGACTGCTCAAGTGGGAATTGTGGCCAAGGGCAGCGCAACGGCAGAATTATCAGCGTCAGGACAAACCACGGTTAAAGGTGCAATTGTGATGATTAATTAGGAGAGATTTATGCCACCAGCGGCAAGAATTACCGATATGCATGTGTGCCCAATGATCACCCCTGGATTACCCCCGATCCCTCATGTTGGTGGACCCGTGATTGGTCCTGGTGTGGCAACAGTGTTAATTGAAAAACTACCGGCAAGTGTTATTGGTGATAGTTGTGTATGTGTTGGACCACCAGATACGGTCGTTAAGGGGTCTGCGACCGTGATGATTGGGGGGAAACCAGCTGCGAGATTAGGCGATACAACAGTGCATGGTGGCAGCATTGTTTTGGGGGCATTTACGGTGATGATTGGTGGATAAATCATCACACTTATTGTTCAGCGGCCATAGGCTTAAATTGATTAGGCGAATGAGTCAAAGTCGTCATAAGAGGCATCATAAATGGCAATAGATAAATCATTTTTAGGTACCGGTTGGTCATTCCCTCCAGAATTTAATGGTGCCAATCGCCAGACTAATATGGTCAGTGCTGAAACAGATATTGAAGAAAGTATCCATATCTTGCTTGCAACAACGCCTGGGGAGAGGGTGATGGATCCCATGTATGGTTGTGGGATTAAGGCGATGGTATTTGAAGAGATAAATCAAGCCACGATCACTAAAATCACCCATGTTATTCAACAGGCTATTTTGTTTTTTGAAGCCAGAATTGATCTCAATTCAATCGATATTTTTACAGATAACGCAATGGAAGGTAGGTTAGATATCCATTTAGATTATCGCGTTATAACCACCAATGCTAGGCGTAATATGGTGTATCCATTTTACATTATGGAGGGCACTCTAGTTGAACTATAAAGTGTGTTTATATTATGTGCTAGGGTGTTATTTAAGTTTGCATATTAGGCCGTTGGTGACATATGTTGCTTAGTCATCGAGTGCCCTTTTCGAGCGGTAGCGAGCAGTCGAGCCGACAACCTGCAGCGTTACAAGCTAATTATGTTAATGTTGATGAATTATCCTTCGAGTCTTTGCTGGTGCTATCAAAAGATATCGCTGCCCATCTGACGTTTTATAATCTTGATAATGTTCCAGAGGGTTATTGGGACAAGATGTTTCTAGCCAACGATTTGGTGACAATGGCAATGCTGCAAACCTTGGATTGTGAAAAGCTTGCCATTGAGTTTGAAGATAAGTTAATTTATCAACCTCAGCAAGCAGTTATGTCTATCGTGGTTTTGTTGAGTCACATTAATGAATGGTACCAAAAACTCAAATTATCAAACAATGAAGCGGCTTTTGAACTGTGTATAAAAATAGCGACTGCAATTAATAAAAAACTTGTTTTTCAATTAGATGAGTTATTAGACAATATTATCTATGTTGATGGTGTTGCACTTGAGCAAGTCAAACAGGTATTTACTGGTTTTGATGCTGTATGGGGAGAAAATATTGTTAATTGGTGCGGCTCACTTAGCGCAGACTCCTCTGACACTGATGTGGCATCAAGATCACATGTTAATGTCGCTATAAAACTGCAGCAGTTTTTTTCTTCTTTAATGAATGTGATCCGCTTTTTTCAATCAGACATTCAAACCTATATTAGTGCGCTTGAGCAACAATCAGATCATGATCCTTCTATCGGATTGTTTATGACTTTTTTAAAACTTTATCAGGGCAGTCAATCTCACCTTAATCTATTTACCATGAAGCACTTAGCATTTTTTTATGAAAAAATACTTAAGTTTTCTCAGATGCCATCTCAACCAGAATCGGTGTATTTGGCATTTTTACCCGTTAAAGAGTTAGTCACGCCAAGGGTTATCGAAAAAGGCACCAGATTTAGTTGTGGTAAGGATGAACATCTGCAAGATATTGTCTTTGAAATTAATAATGATTTTTTACTGTCAAATGTCAAAGTAAAATCAGTATTTAACCTTTTTTTACAACGAGACCCACTGATTTCACCTGAGAGTGAATTGCATTATGTGACTAAGATAACGAAGAGTTGTTTAGTCAGTGGGACAGAGCAAAAGTTGAATGATGGTGTTGCCATTTTTGGTGCTAATGATACAAGGAGTCAACAAGCACCGCTAGGCTTGGCCATTTCTGGACCAGTACTGAACTTAAAAGAGGGTGAAAGAAATATTAGCTTATCAATTGCGTTGGCTGAACCTCATCAAATCGATGAGCATTCTCTTTATTTACTCAATAGTGCACCCAATGATGAGCAAAAAAAAACTAGCTTAATGAACATTATTAGCAACCTACTTGAACATGAATCTGAATTGATGGCTGATATTTGTTGTCGTGAAACAGTGCTACAAAAGGGAGGCTTAACCGAGTTATCGGTCACAGTGGTTAATCAGGTTATGGCTAACATTCCAGCTGAACAATTACAAAAAATTTATCACAGTGAAATTCATTATGTCAGGCAGTTAATTTATAAAAATTACCTTTTGGCTTTATTACAATTAGCGACTGAAGAAACACATTTTTGTTTAATGGTTGGACGTATTTTTAGCCGGCATACGCTTGCTTGTGCTGAATTCGTCGGCAATGAAGCTTGGCTGCATCAAAATGATATTGATTTAATCGAATCAAAAGCCAAAGAGTTTTCTGTAACCGAGGGTATGACACGTCTTATACGTCTATTTCGTCAACATCAAGTTCGCACGTTTTATGAGCTGTATGAACTGATGTTTGATATTCAAATATCAACTGAAGAGGGTTGGCAAAAGGTTAAAGATTATCGGATCCATCCTTTGTTGGAAAAAGTTAACGGTGATGATTTTGGTTTGTATGGATTTAAATTTAACATCCATCTTGCTGCTGATATAGCCCCTACCGCGGGATGTAATAAAGCGATACATGGTGAACAATGGCAAACAGCAGAGCCAGTTATTCAATTTTCGATCAAACCATTAGCGACATTTTTTCCGTATTCAATCTTTAGAAGCATTGTGTTGAGTTCTATTGCAATAGAAGTATCGGTAACGGGCCTGACCGATTTAGTGGTTTACAATAATCTTAGTAGAATCGATCCATCAAAGACTTTTGTGCCTTTAGGTGCTTTGCCAACTTTACACAGTTATTTGATACTCGCCAGTGAAGAGATGGCGAACAAGCATGTGACAAACATTAATATAAACATTGCTTGGAGTGATTTACCTACGAATGAAGATGGCTTTAAACGCTATTATTATGGTTATGGAGAAGACTTCAATAACCCAAACTTTAGGGTTGAACTGAGTGTTTTGAAAGATGGTCGTTGGGTTAAATCAGGTCCTGATAACCCGTATTCGTTATTTTCAGAACAATCAATCAACGGTGAGTTATCTAATCAAACAGTGATAAGTGCTTTCGTGGCTAATGAGTTTAAACCACAACGAAAAGGCTATGAGAACATCAGTTTTGATTATAATTTAAAAAGTCGCAATGGTTTTATTAAACTAGAGTTAGTGTCGCCAAACCAGGCGTTTGGTCATCAGCAATATAACACGATATTGACCAATACTTTGCTGCATAACGCTAAATCTAAAAAACAACAGATCCTGCCTAATCCACCTTACACTCCCAAGGTCAGTCGTCTGTCAATTGATTATCAAGCGAAAGTAGTTATATACACTCATCCACATAATAAGAAGCAAAACGGTTTATTTCATAGCGTGTCACATATACACCCATTTGGATACCAGTCGATTTATCCAGCGACAAAGCAAGCTGGGCAGATGTTATTGCCATATTTGTTTCCTCGATATTCTTATGATGGCAATTTATTCATTGGTTTAGCGGCTGAGAATATGCCTGATGAGATCAGTTTATTTTTTCATTTGGATGAAACGGCAAATATTAATCGTGGTGATCAAATTAATGATATTAAATGGTTTTATTTAGCAAGTGAACAATGGTATCCCTTTTCTAATCAACAAATAGTGGCTGATTCAACGTTAGGATTTATGACTTCAGGGGTCATCACGATGACGTTACCTCAAGACATGACTCAACACAATACAGTGATGCCTGCAGGGCAATTTTGGATCCGAGCTTCAGCGGATAAAAATTTAGATAAATACGGAAAATGTTTAACTATTTTGGCAAATGTGAGCCAGCTTAAACGAGTTTCAACTGCATACAAAAAAGACTTAAACCTTAAAAATGTAAATAGTTGGAAGGCATTGCATCCTATTGTAGGTTTATCAAGTACAGCACAAGCTTCCGCTTTTTTTGGAGGTAAGCCTACCGAGTCAAATGTTCAATTTAAACAGCGTGTCAATGAGCGGTTAAGGCATAAAGCGCGTGCAGTGTCAGCTTGGGATCATGAACGTTTGATTCTTGAGCATTTTCCTGAAATAGAAAGTGTGACTTGCTTTGCTAATCTGCTTTATCAGCAAGCCGGTTTTTTTCCTGGGAATATATTAATTATTGTGCGGTTAAAAGTATTGAGTTGTGATCATAGTCCATGTAATAAAATACATGTGAGTAGTAATGTTTTAACTAATATTCAAAGGTTTATAAGTTCTAGGTGTTCAGAATTCGTCACTCTTGATGTCCAAAACCCGATTTATGAAAGTGTACAAGTTCGTTGCAGTATTAAGTTTAAACAGGGGGAGAATCTTGGTTCAGTATTAACTCGGTTAAATCAAGATATAGAGACTTACTTGTGTCCGTGGTCTCCTTTGCATGGTAATGGCGGTTTTGGTTGGTCATTTAAAATCAAAGACATTGAATCCGTTATTCGGCGATTAGATTATGTCCAATTTGTCACTGAAGTATCGGTGTTACACATTGTGATGACTCAAGAAGAACCTATTCCCAGTTATCAACTTATTGACAGCGTGATGCAAGATGCCGATCTTACTCGTTATAGCAGTGGTTCAGAAAAGCGCATAAAGGCAAGCTCACCTTGGTGTTTATTAATGCCATTTACTCATCACGTTATTGATGTTATCCATGATGAAATAGAAAGAACGGGCATGATAACGGGTGTTAATGAGTTAGAAGTGGGTGGTAACTTCATTGTGGGATCAGAAGATGTCCAGACGTTAGCAGCAAAAAAGGAAGTTTAGATAATGGCTAAACGAAATAGGAGTACCCTGAAAAATTATTTTCGTAAAGGTGCACTGCCCGCCGCTGATCATTTTTCTGATCTGATTGATTCGTGTCTTAATACCTTGGAAGAAGGGTTTGATAAGTCTATTAATGAAGGATTTAAAGTGTCTTCGTTAGAAGATAATGCCAATCTGATGAGCTTTTATCGCGACAGTACGCCGAATACAATATTGTGGTCAATTCATTTTGATAAAGATATCGATGCGATGTTATTCAGCGCACCTAATGTTCAATATTCTCAAACCAGCCCTCTTATTAAGCCTGAGTCTGCTAGTGTGCTTTCATTAACGCCAACGGCATGCGTAGGCATTAATTGTGATAAACCCAGTGAAACGTTAGAGGTTAATGGTACTGTCAAATCAATAGGAAGACTGGGGGGAGCATTTGAAAAAGAGTTAGGGTTAACTTCAGTTAAAGCCGATGGTCAATGGCATAATATTTCGCCTAAACTGGAAGGTTGCCATGCTTTTGAAGTTATGGCTGGTGTAGGGATCAAAAGCTCAGGCCGTTACGCATTGATCCGCTCTATTGCTATGAATACTTGTGATCCTGATAGATATTGGTTCGATATTTTTAATTGGTTTAGTCATAAAAAAACCATTAAAAGTCAACATGCGTACTATTTATCTACTGGGGATAAATTACTTCTCAGATGGGTTAAGGCGGATAATTACCAAACAAAAGATGAAGCGTATCGACCTTACTATTTACAAATCAGAACTCGGACAGATTATGGTGAAGGTGTGTTTATTCGTTACCACATTACACAAATGTGGTTTGATCAGTATATGACGCAATCAGAGGCTCTGATGGATAAGGATAGCGATGCTAACTAGTATCAATATTACTCGACATGATGAGAGTACCGATCCGTTAAGTTTTGCCAGTTTACGTAAAGAGGGCATTGCTTATGCGCAGCATTTTTCTGGCAGTGTATGGACGGATTATAACGCCCATGATCCCGGTGTCACGATTCTTGAACAATTATGTTATGGCTTAACAGAGCTCAGGTATCGTAGCGAGTTTGATGTCGAAGATTACCTTGCGGAGCAAGATGGTTATTTGAATTTAACACAACTAGCATTGTATCCACCTGAGGATATATTGCCAGCAAGAGCATGTAATATTGAAGATTATCAAAATTTATTATTAGATAGTATTGAGGAAATTGATAGGCTGTGGATATCTCAACAGCCAAGCATTTATCGCGGTTTATACCAGATCCAGTTACAGCTCACACCGTTGATGAGAGCTCGGTGTCTTTCAAGACCTGCGTTGGGTGAAAAAATCATTGATAAAGTGTCATTGATTTATGGGAAGAACCGGAATTTATGTGAAAATATTGGTGATATCAGTATTGTCAAAGATAAAGGTTATCAGCTGATCGCATCAATAGATTTACTCAGTGAGGTGGATGCTGAAGCCGTATTAGCTGAAATTTATGATGTGTGTCATCAGTGGCTAGTAGGGCGGCTGGTTGTAGAAAGTTATGACACGCAAATGAAAGCCGGTGAATCTCTGGATAGTATTTTAACTGGCCCAAAAACAGTGCATGGTCGTTATCATACGCATCATTTTCAGCACAATACTGGTGTACGAACAATATCATCACTTTATTCTCATGTTCGTTTGATCAAGGGAATTGATGCAATTAATCATTTGTCACTTATTGATGCAGATAAAATAGTGAATGAATCTATGTTTAATCATCCGGATACTCGGGTGGAACATATGGAAATTAGAGATAAAGCATGGTTGAGCATGCCCGTATGTGAGGCAGAGATGAATGTGTTGGTTCATCGTCATCAACAGCGTGTTTCGATTCATTTTGATCGTTTTAATGCTTATTTAGAGCATCGGCAGTTTAAGCAGTATTCAGTCAGACATACTCGTCAAGAGGTATCGAGTTTGTATCAACCGATTGAAGGAACTTGTCGGCAGCAAAAGCAATATTACTCAGTTCAATATCATTTTCCAGTACATTATAATTTGAGTGTTATGGGAACTCAGGCTTCATCTTCGTTGGCTGAAAAAGCGAAGGCTAATCAGTTAAAAGGTTACTTATTACTTTTTGATCAACTATTGGCCAACTTTTCTGAAAATATCAATCATATCAAAACATTATTCTCTATTGATATTCATGTTAATAGGACTTATCAGTTCTATCATTTTGATTCTATTTCATTACAAGGAATTGAACAGTTTTATCCCAAAAAAAGGCAAAAGGTCACGGCAGCATTAGTTAAGTTTGATGATTTTAATGAGCGTAAAGGAAGGGTGCTGGACTATTTATTGGCCTTGTATG